>JAVBNP010000223.1:0-24162 GCA_031551455.1 Bacteroidales bacterium
ATCCGTGCGCAAAACCTTGCGGAATATACAATTGTCGTTTATTTTCGGCCGAAAGTTCTACGCCGAGCCATTTCCCATACGTCGGCGAACCTTTCCGCAGATCGACCACCACATCGTAAATAGTCCCTTCCAAAGCGCGAATCAATTTGGTTTGCGAATACGGATTCAATTGAAAGTGCAATCCCCGAATAACACCGTATTTCGAAAAAGACTGATTATCTTGCTTGAATTCCGTATCGATTCCGGCGTCGGCCATCAATTTTTGATTATAACTCTCGAAAAAATATCCGCGGGCATCACCGAAAACCTTCGGTTCGATGATCATTAACCCCGGAATATCGGTTTGAATAATGTTCATTTTTATCGGTTAAAAATTACAGCCCGCAAAGTTAACCAATTAATGATCTCAAGTATTCGCCGTATTGATTGTTTTTATATTCATCGGCCAATCGCGAAAGTTGCGCCTTGTCAATGAACCCTCGGCGATAAGCGATTTCTTCAATACACGATACTTTCAATCCTTGACGATGCTCAATGGTGGCAATGTAGTTCGAGGCCTGCAACAAACTGTCGTGTGTTCCGGTATCCAACCAAGCAAAACCGCGACCGAGCAATTGAACTTTTAATCGATTTTCCTGCAAATACAACTTATTCAAATCGGTGATTTCCAATTCTCCGCGGGCCGAAGGTTTCAGCGATTTTGCTTTGGCCACCACATCGTTCGAATAGAAATACAAACCCGTTACGGCGTAATTTGATTTGGGGTTTTTGGGTTTTTCTTCAAGACTCAAAACCCGGCCTTGAGCATCGAATTCGGCCACACCGTAGCGTTCGGGATCTTTCACGTAATAACCGAACACCACGGCACCGTCTTTCAATTTGGCGGTTTCGAGCAGCATTTGACCAAATGCGTATCCGTAGAAAATATTATCACCCAACACCAAGCATACACTATCATTACCGATAAATTCGTCGCCCAAAGTAAATGCTTGGGCCAATCCGTCGGGCGAGGGTTGTATTTTATACGCCAACTTCAAACCCAAATGCGAACCGTTGCCCAGCAAATCTTCATACAGATGAATGTCTTTGGGCGTGGAAATAATTAATATTTCGCGGATTCCGGCCAACATCAATACCGACAACGGATAATAAATCATCGGTTTGTCGTACACCGGAATAATTTGTTTCGAAATGCTTTTGGTGATCGGATACAACCGTGTGCCCGAACCGCCTGCCAAAATAATACCTTTCACGATTTTTGATTTTAAATGTTTTATTTTCGAATAATAATCAATAAGTCAAACACCGGCCAACGCATCAAAACGAAAATCGATATCTGCGAAGTTCCGCAAACATCATCAACATTTGATCTACGGCTTTGAGAAAACGTTACAGTCCCAGTTTTGTTTTGAAATACGTAATTGTCTTTCCCAACCCTTCCTCTAACGGAATAACCGGTTGCCATCCGAGTTTTTCTTTTGCCAACGTAATGTTCGGTTGACGTTGAATGGGATCATCCTGCGGCAGTGGCAAATATACCAACTTCGATTTCGACCCCGTTTGGCGGATGACCATTTCGGCCAACTGCTTGATGGTAAATTCGCCCGGATTGCCCACATTGACGGGTCCGATAAAATCGTCCGATGTTCCCATCAAACGGATCATTCCTTCCACCAAATCGTCGACATATTGAAAGCTGCGGGTTTGATTGCCGTCGCCGTAAATGGTTATGTCTTGATTTTGTAATGCCTGCACGATAAAATTGGAAACCACGCGCCCGTCGTTGGGATGCATTTTGGGTCCGTAGGTATTGAAAATACGAATGATTTTGATGCGAACGTTGTTTTGTTGGTGGTAATTCATGAACAATGATTCGGCACAGCGTTTACCTTCATCGTAACACGAGCGAATACCGATCGGATTCACATGTCCCCAATAGCTTTCGGTTTGCGGATGAATTTGCGGATCACCGTATACTTCGCTGGTAGAGGCCTGCAATACTTTTGATCGCGTTCTTTTGGCCAATCCCAACATATTGATGGCGCCCATCACCGAAGTTTTAATGGTTTTGATGCCGTTGTACTGATAATGAACCGGTGATGCGGGACATGCCAAATTATAGATTTCGTCCACTTCGGCAAAAAAAGGTGTTACAACGTCGTGGCGAACCAATTCAAAATAGGGATTACCGATCAAATGAACGATATTTTCTTTTGAACCCGTAAAAAAGTTATCCAAACAAATTACTTCGTTTTTCTCATTCAACAGTCTTTCGCAAAGATGCGAACCGATGAAACCCGCACCTCCGGTAACCAAAATTCTCTTCATTTTCAGATTTTAAATAATGTAACATTAATATCGTCTGCCGCTTATCGTTCACGGCAAATATCCGATGTAAACATATACGAATATCGACGGCAAATGGTTGCTTTTTGCCCGGTTTTTCCGGTTAAAATTATCGATTTCGATACCCTCGTCTAATTTTCAATCAATTGCTTGATTCGTTCTATCTGTTCCTGCTTTTTTACTTCGCGCAGTTTACGTCCCGTTTTGGTGAAATATTGGTGCGAAACGATAAATTTCAATTGAAGTTTGTTCCAATCATTGAGCGAGAGCGATTTGTTCTGTGTTTTTAACTCTTCGTACAAAGCATTGGATACGGGGATAAAGTCCGTACGCCCGAGATAGTCGAGATCGGAATCGCAGATAATGGCTTCGAGCAAATCGGCCGGTTTGGGAGGCAATTTGGTCGCCATGATGATACGGCATATCTCGTTTATCTCTTCAGCCGTATATTGATAACGCGGAAGCATTTCGCGCGCAATTTCCACCCCGCGCTCTTCATGATCGACATATGAAACGGTATGTCCCGTATCGTGGAAAAGCGCCGCCGTTTTCAGAATCAACAATTGGTGATCGTTCAAACCTTCGGTCCAACCGATCAACTCGCTTTCCGTAACCACGTCAACCGTATGTTTCACGTTGTGATAATACAACCATTTGGGAAGTTCTTTTTCCAACTTATCCAAAACAAGTTCCTGTAAATCGGAAAATTGAACCAACATGAAGCGGGTTCGGAAAGCATCGTTGGGCAAGTGATGTTGTCCGTCCGAGGCAAACTCGGATTTAATTCCGGCAACGGCAAACAGTTCCAACTTGTTTTGATATTTTACCGGTAACGAACGGATATAGCGACAGTCAAAAAGTTCTTTAACCAGTTCGTATGTGGCGGCGGATATGGTAACCGAATTTTTCTCGCCGATCGACATGATACGACTTGCCACGTTTGCCGTATCGCCTTTTACTTCGTAATTTAATTGTTTTCGTTTGCCGACCAATGCGGTAATCGATCCGGTATGTATGCCGATTTGAAGACTCCAAACCCGACTGCCGCTCTTTTGTGCATCCGTTTCGATAACATCCACCATTTCCAAAGCCGCCAAAACAACCGTAATCGGATTGGTAATGTTTTTTTCGGGAATACCGCCCGCACAAATGAAATTATCGCCGATGGTATGCAGTTTTACCAGATGGTGTTTCTTGACGATCTCATTAAATTTAATAATAATATCATCCAGTCGATCAATGTGTTTCGATGTATTTGACGAGGAATCCGTGATTTCGGAAAATCCCTGTATTTCGACAAACAACACGGTAGCAATGTCATATCTGACCTGTTTGTATTCCGTTTTACCTTCGTCGGCGGAATGTTTTCTCTTTTTTGTTTCTTCGATCAGATCTTTGTATTGATCCGTTTCTTCCGCCAACCGACGGTATGCCTCCGTGAGCACCCGATGTTTTTCTTTAAGTTCCTTATTTTCGGAAACCAAAGAAGCGATTCGTTTAAGCATGTGTTGTTTTGAATCGGATTCCATCTTGCGGTTTGTTTTTCGATTGATGCAAATGTATGATTTTCCCGAATATCGGACAAATCTGTAACCTATTTAACACAAAAAAATTCCGGTAACTTTCGGAAAGCCGACAGATACTGTCCGCCCAAAATACTTCCGAATTTTTATTGCTTAATGATTTTAATCGTCGTTCGCCGTTTTCCGTTATCGATAACAACCAAATAAATTCCCTGCGGACAAGAACTGATATCCATCTCCTTTTCGCCTGCCGAAACGGTTTTGCGGAGTAAAACTCTGCCGGCCGTATTAACGATTGAAATATTATAAATACCTTCTTCGCCGAAATTCAAGAAAAATTTACCCGTGGTCGGATTGGGATAAGCCGTTACAGTTACGGTTTGCGGTTCTTCGATGCCGGTTACGGACGAAACGGTTACCGTACAAGTTGCCGTTTTTCCTCCATCCGCCGTTTTTACGATAATGATAGCGGTTCCGACATTCTTTGCGGTTATTTTACCCGTATTATCGACCGCAGCAACATTGGCATTATTGCTGTTCCATGTGACAGCCTTATTGGTGGCACCAGTTGGAGCAACCGAAGCGACTAATGTTTCGGTTTTACCCGCGATCAAACTTATTGCTTGTTTATTGAGTGTAACGCTCGTGACGGCAACCGAAGATGCCGTCACGGTTACCAAACAAGATGCCGTTTTGTTGCCATCCGTCATTTTTACCGTAACTGTTGCCGATCCTACCGCTTTTGCCGTCACCACGCCGTTACTGACCGTGACAATATTCGTATTGCTGCTGCTCCATGTGACGGCTTTGTTGGTAGCATTGGTCGGTGCTACCGAAGCAACCAACGTTTCGGTTGTGCCGACAACCAAGTTTGTCGTTTGTTTATTAAGCGTAACGCCGGTGACGGCAATCGGAGACGCCGTGACGGTTACCGTACAAGCAGCCGTTTTATTGCCGTCCGTCGTTTTTACCGTAATGGTTGCCGATCCCGCAGCCTTTGTCGTCACCACGCCGTTACTGACCGTAGCAACATTTGTGTTGCTGCTGCTCCATGTGACGGTTCTGTCGGTGGCATTGGTCGGTACCACGGAAGCCGTTAAAATTTCGGTTTTACCGACAACCAAAGACATGGATGTTTTATTAAGCGACACGCCCGTGACGGATATTTTTGCCGGAGCTGTAACCGTGACTTTACAAACGGCGGTTTTCCCTGCGTCGGCAGTCTCAACCGTGATATCAGCCATTCCGACAGCTTTCGCCGTTACAACGCCATTGCTGACCGTGGCAACATTTGTGTTGCTGCTACGCCATGTAACGGCTTTGTTGGTAGCATTGGCGGGAACAACAGTTGCCATCAATGTTTCGCTCTTGCCCGCTTCCAAAGTGGTGGTTGCTTTATTGAGCGTAACACCGGTTATGGAAATAACGGTACCGGAGGCTTTAACAAAAACAGGACTTCCGGTAAGATTTATGCCGTTTCCGGTTGTCGAACTTTCCTTTTTATCCCAAGAATAAATCGTCATCGACTTAACATCCATCGATATGGGAAAATTAAAGGTTACGGATGCGGTTTCCGTATTATCACCCGTTAATTTTGCCCACAACACATAAATGTAATCTTTCTCTTTTTCGGAATAGAAAGCCGCACCATCGACGGAAGCGGACAATTTCAAGGCATCGGTTTCCGCTTTATCGTATCGTCGATCTTTCAACAACGTACTTGTTGTTCGCCATGCCGTTGCACAAGAGTTGGGTGTTACGTTGTACGGCCCGGAAGTGATGTTTTGGTAAAAACCCATCACATCATACGGATCGGTGGCGTTGTTGTAAGTTGTTTTCTCGGCCGTAGAATACACATACAAAGCACGAATATCCGATTTTTGAGATGTCACGGCCGCTTTGATCAGAAAATTCCGTTGTGCTTCATCCGAGCCGATATGTCCTTGAAGAGATTTGCGCGGAATGTTGCATTCGGTAATAATGTATTCTTTCTTGGGATAGGTGGTTCCGTTGTACCCGTATTTCACAAAAACGGTCTCATATTCTTTTTTTCGGACGGCAATGGCATTGACAGCTGCATCCGAATTACGCTTGTTTTTATCGATATCGTACATGGGGTATATGTGGAAACTCATGCAATCGAACCATGCACCTCCTTTTCGGGGATAATCGACGGTAACACTCCCGTCAACGGGATTGTCGGTGTTACGTAACACAGCATCCAAAAAGGTAGAATAACCGACACCTCCGACACAGACAAACGCTTGCGGATCGAGCGATTTTACCACTTCGTACGTGATTCGCAACATTCGAACGTAACGTTGTATGGGAGCAAGCAAGTTGGTCAAATCGCACGGATTCGGATTGGATTTATCCCATGTTAGCGTGGCCGACCAATTTCCCGTATAATCCGGTTCATTCCAAACTTCCCAAAATTTCACGTACGATTTGTATGTTTTTACAACATTGTAAACATATTTGGCGTAATAATTTTTTTCGTTGATAACCCCGGTGCTTACCCATATCGGTTCGTACAGATTAGCGAATATTCCGGACTCGCCGCTTGAGCAATATTTGGTTCGATCTCGATGCGCATCCGTGGGACCGTTGAGAAATATCGTATTGTTTTTTGCTCCCAATTGTTGGTAAAATTTAAAGGCATTAACTCGAATGTCATATCCCCATTGTTCAACAAAATAATCATACATGGCGGGACGTAAACTGTTAACTCCGGCCCCCGAAATATTTTTGGCGGGGTTGCCGATTAATATTTCGGCCGTTTGTTCATCCGTCCATCCGTCATGCCATCCCGTATTCGACCCGTAAAGAAAATAGTCGCCGTAGATATTTGTCTGTGTGTCGGCATTGTAATTAACTTGTGCCGTCAAATGTCGCATCGAGCACAACGCAACAATCAAAACATATTTAAATACTTTCATTTCCAAATTTTAACACTTCTACTTTAACGGCTCACATCAAAAAATCACTGTGATTTTCGTTGCCGAATGAACAGTCCGAACAACGATTGGCCAAATCATATGATCTTCAAAAACAATTACCGAGTAACTTGCAAAGTTAATACAATTTCTTAATAAAAGGGATGTGTTTGTTTAACAAAAAAGCCCCGAAAAAATTCGGGGCTTTTTTGTTAATGCGTTAAATGTTTAATCTCGATATGTTAAATCAATTCAACTTTAATAGCTTGAGGACCTCTTTTTCCGTCGGTAACATCGAAACTGACATCTTGTCCTTGTTCAAGGGTTTTGAAACCATCTTTCTCGATTCCGGAATAGTGAACAAACACGTCACTGCCTTCCTCTGATTGGATAAATCCGTAACCCTTGCCGGAATCAAACCATTTTACTTTGCCTTTCATTATAAATAAAAATTACTTTTGTTAAAAAATACAAATTTACGGCTTTTTTGTTAAATCCTAATTTATTTTTGATAAATATTTTAATTTCAAACAAAAAAATCAAAATATCGGGAAAATATTTGCACCGGTATAAAAATTTGGCCCGATGAAAAACAAAAATATTCTATTTTTAATCGTTTAAAAATGAGCGTATTGTTTTTTTTAATGATCAAGTAACTTTAAAATTTATCAAATTGTTATCGACTATTTGGTTTCTTTTTATCTTTGCAGGCTGGTATTTCATCAAAATGCCCCGTAATTGATTTGATTTTCCGATAATTAGTTTTGTTGCTAAAGACAAACCAAAACCAAACCTATATATTTTCAGAATGACCGGCTCTCATAAAAAAAACCTGCTGATTCAACGAACCGAGACGTATACCGATCCGCAAGAGATAAAAGCGACGGGACTTTACCCTTATTTTAGGGTCATTGAATCCGATCAAGACACTGAAGTGGTCATGAACGGACAAAAGGTACTCATGTTCGGATCCAACAGTTATTTGGGATTAACCAATCATCCCAAGATTAAAGAAGCGGCCAAAGCGGCCATCGACAAATACGGTACCGGATGTGCGGGTTCGAGATTTCTCAACGGCACGTTGGATCTTCATCTTGACTTGGAACGAAAATTGGCCGACTTTGTCGGGAAAGAAGAAGCTATTGTGTACAGCACCGGGTTTCAAGTCAATTTGGGTGTTGTTCCCGCTTTTACGGGTCGTAACGATTACATTATTTTGGATGAACTCGATCATGCTTCCATCATCGAAGGCAGCAGAGTATCGTTTTCAAAAGTACTGAAATACAAACACAACGACATGGAGTCGTTGGAAAAAACGCTCCAACGTTGCGAACTCGATAAAATGAAATTAATCGTCGTTGACGGTATTTTCAGTATGGATGGCGACATTGCCTATTTACCCGGTATTATTGAATTGTCCGAGAAATACAACGGCACGGTGATGGTTGATGATGCTCATTCGTTGGGCGTTATCGGAAAAGAAGGACGAGGAACCTCATCGCATTTCGGATTGACTGATCGTACCGATTTAATCATGGGTACATTCAGTAAATCGTTGGCTTCCATCGGCGGGTTTATTGCCGCCGACAGCGCAACCATCAACTTTTTGCAGCACAATTCGCGTACGCTGATTTTCAGCGCAAGTATTTCGCCTCCGGCGGCAGCCAGTGTCATTGCGGCGCTTGATATTATTCAAGCGGAACCGGAACGCATCAGCCATTTGTGGGATGTTACTCATTATACGATCAAACATTTGAAAGAAGCGGGATTTGATCTCGGCGCCACTCAAACACCGATCATACCGCTGATGATTCGCGATAATGTGAAAACCTTTAAATTGACCAAAGCATTGTTGGATGCAGGTATTTTTGTCAATCCCGTTTTGTCGCCTGCCGTAGCCAACGATTCAACCTTGATACGTCTGTCGTTGATGGCAACACATAATTACAACCAAATCGATTATGCCATCGAAAAGTTGATAAAAATCGGAAAATCTTTAGACATAATCTAATTTCCAAGTACGATGAGCGTTACCGTACAAGAAGTTATTTCGAAAAAAGATCTGAAGCGGTTTGTTAAGTTTCCTTTTAAACTGTACAGCCGATGCGAATATTGGGTACCGCCCCTCGTATATTCGGAAATGCAGACTTTGCGAAAAGACCTTAATCCCGCTTTCGAGTATTGCGAGGCCAAATATTGGCTGGCATACAAAGACGGCGAAATAGTGGGACGGATTGCGGGAATCATCAACCGACGGTCGATCGATAAATGGGGAACGCGCTTGATACGTATCGGATGGATGGATTTTACGGATGATTTGGAAGTGTCCGGAATTCTTTTCGCCACCGTCGAAAATTGGGCCAAGGAAAAAGGCATGATCGGAACCCACGGACCTTTGGGATTCACGGATATGGACAATGAAGGTTTGTTGATCGAGGGATTCGATAAATTGCCGACCATTGCCAATATCTACAATTATCCGTATTATATCGATCATTTCGAAAAGCACGGATATTCAAAAGCGGAAGATTGGATACAATATATTTTTAACGCTTCTCAACCAATTCCCGATAAAGTTCAGCGAATCAACGCATTGATTATGCAAAAATATAATCTTAAAGTGTTGAAATTCGCATCCGTACGAGAAGTATTGCCGCGCGCCAGAGAAGTGTTCGAAGTGTTGAATGCCGCGTTTACCAATTTATACGGATTCGTTGCGCTCACCGATAAGGAAATCGATTATTACATAAAACAATATTTCAGTTTCATCAAACCCGAATTTGTTTGCTTCATTGCCGATGCCACAGATAAAATTATCGGTTTCGGAATCAGTATGCCGTCGCTTTCCAAAGCCATGCAAAAAGCCAAAGGTTACTTATTTCCGTTCGGATTCATCCATATCTTGAATGCGTTGCGTAAAAACGATACCATCGACTTATATTTGAACGGCGTGTTGCCCGAATGGCAAAATAAAGGCGTACATTCATTGTACTATTCGGAACTGAATAAAGCGTACATCCGTAACAACATCAAAACGGCCATTTCGAATCCGCAACTTGAAAGTAATACCGATGCCGTTTCGGCATGGAAAAGTTACGAAAAAGAATTGTATATCAGAAGGCGTTGCTATCAGAAAACAATCGGATAGTTTTTCCCGAGTTTCCGCGTTTTTCTTTTAAAAATTTGGTCAATCGAACAACGATGATCGCCAATGCGATGCGCGGCAGCGTAATCCATCCCAAACCGACTCCGATTGCCAAAAACAGAGATGTATCCTCAAGTAACGAGTGAGATAATGCAATATGTCGATTCAACAAGTCGGCATCTTCGGCCGAAATTTTACCCGTTTTACGGTGTTCGATCAGTATTGCCGCACCGTAAGCCAATCCGACCACATTGGCTACAATCCACAAAAATGACGTGGCAGTCGGTAAACCCATAAATTTGAGTAAAGGCGCCACCCGACGCGCAAGAATATCCAGAACACCGAATTCTTCGAGAATCCGCTGCAAGATATTCAACGATACGACGATACAAATCAATTTGAACGTCAATGACAAAGTTCCCGTCAACCAATGTTGCATTACTTCCGTAAACGGTAAATGATTGCTTTCGATACCGTGCATTACGACCGCATCATCGGCCGGAAGCACCAAATTAAGAAATAATCCGCCGATAATCGCTCCTCCGATGCGTATGCAAACCATTTGCCATCCCGAAGATCCCGTTTTTACCTGTACGGCCGTTTCGACAATCAGGTTATGCGCCAAAAGGCCCATCAACGCCATAATACAGATTTCCCTCCCGGTAAAAGGAACAGACTGAATAACGGCAATACCCGAATATAAATTCATTAATGCGGAAGTAACCAACACCAATGCCGCTTCGCCGCGAAGGCCGAAAAATCGGCATACGGGCTCAAGCGTTCGGGCAACCGCATCGAGTATACCCCAATGTTGCAATATTGTTACGGCAAACGATATCGGAATCATGATTCCGAGAAGCCAAAATGCGGTTTTCAACGCAGGTTTAACGGCTCTGCAGATCGGATCCGAAAGGCGACGAGATGTGTCTTTTAAGCGCAAATGCCGATCGGACATGGAAATCTCCGGAATAATACCCTCATGCTAAAAAACAGTTTCGGCTTTTCTCAATTCGTTTTTGCGGTATACGTATGCTACTCCGTATTCTTCGGCACTTTTGCGCATCATATCATCGGGCAAATCGGAAAAATGTTCTTCGACTTCATTCCACACGCTTACGATAATTTCATCGGCTTGTGCCCGCAATGTCGATACATCGTTCAAAATGCGCATGTTGTTTTTTTGATTAATTTTTTTTGAGCGATATGCTTCCAAAAACTGCTCGTAACGGACTTTCACGACGGCAACGGTCGGGTTGGTAACGGGAGTCATTCCCTTTTTCAACCGTTCCGATTCTCCGGTAATCACCTGTTCGCCCCATTTAAGAACTTCCGCTTCGGTATTCATTTCAGGGACTCTGTTATCGAACTCTTCCAAACCGTAAAACAAACGGGTATTGACATTCAGCTCTCCGCGAGCGACGGCCATATTCATTACTTGTATGAAATGTGATATGTACAATTTAGCCTTTTTGAAACTTGATGGGTATTCTCTATTTTTGGCTACGGTGGTGGCGTATGTATTTTTGTACAACCGTACGTTTGCCTCAAAACCGGGAAGAAAAGACTGTACTTTGTTAAAAGTTGCCTGCGAAAACGCGAGTTTAAACGGAGGGTATTCTTTTCCTTTTCGAAAAGCTTGGTTTAACGCTTTTAGTCGGGCAACATCCGTATTGGGGAGTCTTCTGTAAGGCATGACAATGATTTTTACCTGTTAATAACCCGCAAAATTTTCTGCGAATGTATGTATTTTTTTAACAACAATGAACTTATTCGTATTTTATTTGAGTTTTAACCATTTTACCGAACAAAAAAATCAATATTTTCCGTAAGTACACAATGAACACCAACATGCTGCTAATTGTTACGATATTATATGAAATCCGGCTTATTTTACAAAAGCTTGCCAATTTATTGAAATTAACATGTTTTAGTCGTTCCAAATTTGTTGTATCTTACTGAAAAAATTATGCTTGATATCATGTCAAACGTTTCACTTTTACGGTTAAAAATCATACCTTTGTATATATGAAAAGTAAGACGGTTACTACATGTTTCATGCTTGCAATTTATTGCTTGATGATGATCCATTCGATGATCCCGCATGGTCATTATACGGATGAATCGAATCCGGTGTCACCCGAAACGACATTTTCCGTTCGGATTCTTACCGATGAATTTCATTTTCCGAACAACAGCATACACAAAAAAATATCGTTTTTTCGACATGCCCTGCATTCCGACTACTTATTCGAAGCAAATAAGTTTCGTTTAAAACAATATGTCGATTCGACAAATCTTTTTGCCGTTATTCCGACGCATGATACAACACTTGAAACAAAAGAAACCGAAAAAGAATCCGTTTGTTTCATCTCTTTCGAGATTCCGTCGCATTTTGCCCCGAGTTTGCTTTTGCGGGCGCCTCCCGTCGTATAATTTCTCCAAAAACCGGATCACCCCGTAAAAATACGAAGAGCTTGACGCATCTTCGTTTCTTTACGTTTTTGCGGGATTGTTGAGCTCGAAATCCGAGCTTACACGTTCGACCATATTAATCAAAATCCAAAAGTCATCCCGATGTTATACAAAATTATACGTTTCAGTCTCAACAATAAACTGTTGATTTTGCTGTTTACGGCAGGATTGCTGGTATGGGGTCTTATCTCCGTTTCGAGGGTATCCATCGGAGCGGTGCCTGACATCACCAACAACCAAATACAGGTAATAACCACCTCCACCAATCTGTCAACACAGGATATCGAACAATTCATCACCTACCCCATCGAAATGGAAATGGCCAACTTACCGGGTGTTCAAGAAATTCGTTCCATCTCGAAATTCGGATTGTCGGTGGTGACCATCGTTTTCGAGGATAAAATGGGAACCTACCTGCCGCGCCAGTTGGCGGCGGAAAAATTGGTATCGGCCGAAGAACAAATCCCCGATCATTTCGGGACACCGCAAATGGGGCCCATCAGTACGGGACTGGGTGAGATTTACCAATATACGCTTGAAGTAAAACCCGGCTATGAAAACCGTTACACGGTAACCGACCTTCGTACAATTCAAGATTGGATCGTAAAACGACAACTGTCGGGTATACGCGGAGTGGTAGAGATCAATACTTGGGGCGGATACTTGAAGCAATACGAGGTAGCCGTAAGCCCGTCAACGCTTAACGCAATGAATGTTACCGCCGGCGAGCTGGTATCGGCGCTCGAAAACAATAACAGCATTGCCGGCGGGGCGTACATCGAAAAAGTGAATCAAAGCTATTTCATACGCGGCGAAGGAAAAATCAATTCGATAAGCGACATCGAAAACATTGTGGTAAAAAACGTGAAGGGTATCCCTGTGTTGATAAAGGACGTGGCATCGGTGCATTTCGGCCATGCCAATCGTTTTGGCGCTATCACGGGAAACGGACAAGGCGAAAAGGTGCTCGGACAGATCATGATGCTCAAAGGAGCCGACTCGAAGCAGGTAATACAGGCAGTGAAGGATCGTGTGGCCGAAGTTCAAAAAACATTGCCCGAAGGCGTGTACATCAACGCTTTCCTTGAACGCAGCGAATTGGTAGCCAAAACAACCCTCACCGTTGCCGAAAATCTCATATTGGGTTGTTTAATTGTCATTTTCGTGGTGGTACTTCTGCTCGGGAGCTTCCGTTCGGGGCTGGTGGTAGCATCCATTATTCCGCTTTGTCTGCTGTTCGCTATTGCATTGATGAACACTTTCGGTATCGATGCTAACTTGATGAGTCTCGGCGCCATCGATTTCGGAATTATCATCGACGGAGCGGTAATTATCGTGGAATGCATTTCGTTTCAAATCACTTCGCAGAATAAACAACTGCAAAAATTGACACAAAAAGATCGGCGACGCGAGATGGATCGTATTACCGGAGTCGGCGCTTCAACTATGATGAATTCGGCAATATTCGGACAACTTATTATTCTCATCGTATTTATTCCCGTCCTGTCACTTGTCGGCGTCGAAGGCAAAATGTTTCGCCCGATGGCGCTCACGTTCAGTTTCGCTCTCATCGGAGCGATGATACTTTGTTTCACCTATCTGCCGGTAATTTCGTCATTGATCCTTCGTCCCGGCAAAGAAAATCCGAAATCGATATCATCGCACATTATCCGTTTCATGCAAACCACCTATCTGCCGTCCATCCGATGGGCGTTGCAACATACGCGTGCCGTACTGATTATGGCGGTAATATTGCTTGCTTCGGCTATTTTTATCTACAGCCGTATGGGCGGCGAATTTATTCCGCAATTGGACGAAGGCGACTTTGTGATACAACCGGTGCTGAAAACGGGTACATCATTGAGCAAGACCATTGAAACCACCACGAAAATAGAACAAATCTTACTCGAGAAGTTTCCCGAGGTGAAACAAGTGGTAAGCCGCATCGGCGCGGCCGAAGTTCCCACCGATCCCATGTCGATGGAAGAAACCGATATCATTGTGCGTTTAAAACCAAAAAAGGAATGGGTTTCGGCAAAAACCAAAGACGAGCTGGCCGAAAAAATCAAGGAAGCATTGGCGGTTTTTCCCAACATGGAAGTGGAGTTTACGCAACCCATCGAAATGCGGTTCAACGAACTGATTTCCGGGTCGCGCTCGGATGTGGCTATTAAAATTTACGGAGAAGATTTGAAAATACTGTACCAAAAGGCGCAGGAGGTAAAAACCGCCATTTCGAACGTTCGAGGCGCGGCGGACATCATTGTGGAAAAAATCGACGGATTGCCCCAAATGATGGTGAAATACGATCGAGCCAAAATCGCTCGTTACGGCTTGGAAATCGCCGCCCTTAACGATATTGTCACGCTCGGTTTTGCCGGACGCACGGTAGGTAACGTATTCGAAGGAGAAAAACGATTCGATTTGGTAATACGGTTTGATCGCGAGAGCCGCAATGACATTGACGACTTGCGTAATTTGTACGTTCCGTTACCTTCGGGCGGACAGATTCCTTTAAGAGAAGTCGCCGAAATCACGTATACCGAAGGTCCGGCCAAAATTTCGCGCGATAATACGCGCCGGCGCGTGGTGATTGGAGTAAATGTCCGCGATCGCGATATGCAAAGCGTTGTGGACGATATTTCATCCGTCGTAAGTCAAAAAATCAACTTACCGCCCGACTATACGATATCTTACGGCGGACAGTTCGAGAACCTTCAAAGCGCCACCAAACGGTTGAAAATAGCCGTACCCATTGCCTTGTGTCTCATATTTGTATTGTTATACTTTGCCTTCACATCCATGCGCGATACCATCATGGTGTTTTCGGCCATCCCGTTGGCTGCCGTCGGCGGCGTTTTAACGTTGGCCATACGCGGTTTGCCGTTCAGTATTTCCGCCGGGGTGGGATTCATTGCTCTTTTCGGGATTGCCGTGCTGAACGGTATCGTGTTGATAGAACATTTCAAAACACTCGAAAGAGAAGGCATGAAGAATATCGATTCACTGATTATACGCGGTACGATAGACCGTTTACGTCCCGTAGCATTGACGGCATCGGCGGCGGCTTTGGGTTTCCTTCCGATGGCCATATCGACCCACGCCGGCGCCGAAGTACAACGCCCGTTGGCCACGGTGGTTATCGGAGGATTGATTACATCTACATTGTTGACCATGATTGTATTGCCGGTATTATTTAAAACAATAAACAAAAACCAATCCGCGGAATCCGCTCCCGACAAGTTGTCGGATTGTTGCCCGGACGAAGAAACCCGGATTTCTCCTCCGACTCCTTGACAACATTCGCGATATCCGTAAATCAATAAAAACACATCAACATGAAATATTTTCCCTTCATTATTATTGTCTTCGTCCTTTCGTCATGCGGGCCAAAAGGCACTCCCGCAATCAGAGAAGATTCTACCGATTCGTTGGTACATATCACCAAAGCACAATTCGACAACATGAAAATGGCTCTCGGTACGTTGCAAGAACAAATGTTCGATACGGAAATAAAAGCGCGGGGAACGATTGATGTTCCTCCCGGAGGCAGGGCAAAAGTCAGTCCCGCCATCAGCGGTTCCGTTAAACATGTTTTCGTGCAACCGGGTGATAAAGTTCGAAAAGGACAAGCATTGTTGAGCATCGAAGGACCGGAAATCATCGAAGTGCAACAATCGTATCTCGAAATTTCGGGACAAATGAATTATTTGCAATCGGAATACGAACGCCAAAAGGCGTTATTTGCGGAAAATATCGCTTCCGAGAAAATTTATCTCGAAGCCGAAAGCAATTACAAAAAGGCCCTTGCAGGTTTTGAAAGTCTGAAACAACGACTTTCCCTGCTGAATGTGGATATCGCAAAGACGAATCAAGGACAAATCGTTTCGCAAGTGACACTTTATGCGCCGATTGCCGGTGACATTACGCTTATTGATGCCGATATCAACATGGTGATACAACCCGGCGATGTGGTGGTCGAAGTGGTCGATACACGGCAATTGCAACTGAATCTGTCGGTTTTCGAAAAAGATATATTGAACATAAAGCCGGGGCAGAAAGTCGTTTTCGCTTTGCCCGAAAGCTCCGCCAAAACATTCGGCGCTACGGTTAAAATGGTTGGCAAAGCCATTGAAAATACCAATCGAACGGCAACGGTATCGGCTGTTCCCGATGCCGAAACCCTTCAAATTTTATTGGTCGGAATGTATATAGACGCATCCGTTACAACAAGTGCACGCCCCGTTCGAACCCTGCCATCCGACGCTTTAATTGTCGAAGGGAACGATAAATTCGTACTTCTTCTCGAAAAATCCGATAATGAAGCATACGTTTTTCGAAAAGTTCCCGTTCATACGGGCGAACGTAAAGGCGATTCGGTGGAAATCATTACGGATGAAGAAATAACGCCTTCAACCGTATTGTTGGTAAAAGGAGTTTATGATGCAGTGCTTTGAAATCGCATCAACGATTGAATAAATGCGACAAATTTACTTTCGGAGCTCGATCTCCATGTAAAGAAATGCGTTAACCGACTATATTTTCGGTTAACGCTCAATCGGATTACAGCTTTTTCTTCACTTCCACTTCTTGGTATCCCTCAATGATATCACCGATTTCAATATCGTTGAATCCGGCAACATCTAAACCACACTCGTAACCTGTCGATACTTCCTTGACATCGTCCTTGAAACGCTTGAGCGAACCGAGCTCGCCGGTGTGAATTACGATACCGTCGCGAATAATACGTATTCTGGAGGAACGGGTGATTTTCCCTTCGCGAACGATACAGCCGGCAATGGTTCCGACTTTGGTGATCTTGAATACCTCGCGTACTTCGAGCGTGGCGGTGATTTCTTCTTTTATTTCGGGCGAAAGCATACCTTCCATTGCCGACTTAATTTCTTCAATGGCGTCGTAGATAATGGAATAGATACGAACGTCGATTTGCTCTTGTTCGGCCAATTTGCGTGCACTTTGCGAAGGACGCACTTGGAATCCGACGATGATGGCATTGGATGCGGTAGCCAAACTGACATCGGATTCGGATATTTGCCCGACGGCTTTATGAATGACGTTTACTTGAATTTCGGGTGTCGACAATTTGATCAACGAGTCGGACAACGCTTCCACCGAACCGTCCACGTCGCCTTTGACAATGACATTCAATTCTTGGAAATTGCCGATGGCAATACGACGACCGATTTCGTCCAATGTGATGTGTTTCTTGGTGCGCATACCTTGTTCGCGTTGCAATTGGCTCCGTTTTGCGGCAATGTCGCGCGCTTCGCGGAAATCGTCCAAAACATTGAACAAATCGCCGGCTTGCGGAGCGCCGTCCAATCCCAATACCAAAACGGGGGTCGACGGTCCCGCTTCGTCTATTTTTTGATTACGCTCGTTATACATCGCTTTGACGTGACCCGTGTAGCTTCCCGCCAACAAGACATCGCCCGTACGCAACGTTCCGTTTTGAACGAGCACGGTTGCCACGTATCCGCGACCTTTATCCAACGACGATTCGATAACCGATCCGACGGCTTTCTTGTCGGGGTTGGCTTTCAATTCAAGCAATTCGGCTTCCAGTAATACTTTTTCGAGCAAAAGTTCAATATTGATTCCGGCTTTTGCCGAAATATCCTGCGATTGATATTTTCCGCCCCATTCTTCGACCAAATAATTCATCTGCGCCAATTCTTCTTTTACCTTGTCGGGATTGGCGTCGGGCTTATCGATCTTATTAACCGCAAACACGATCGGAACACCGGCTGCCGAAGCATGGTTAATGGCTTCCACGGTTTGTTGTTTCACGCCATCGTCGGCAGCTACCACGATAATGACCACGTCGGTGATTTTCGCTCCGCGCGCACGCATGGCTGTGAACGCTTCGTGGCCGGGTGTATCTAAGAAGGTTATTTGGCGACCGTCTTCCAATTTTACGCCGTAAGCACCGATATGTTGCGTGATTCCTCCCGCTTCTCCCGCAATAACATTGGCGTTGCGGACATAGTCGAGCAATTTTGTTTTCCCGTGGTCTACGTGTCCCATCACGGTAACGATGGGCGGACGGGGTTGCAAATCTTCTTCGGCATCCTCTTCTTCGACGAGAATATCTTGAGAATCGGCACTGATAAACTCAACCTTGAAATTGAATTCATCGGCCACCAATACCATGGTTTCGGCGTCCAAACGTTGGTTGATGGACACGAATAATCCCATGTTCATGCAGGTTGCAATAACCTGTGTTACGGGAACGTTCATCAGCGAAGCCAATTCGTTGACCGAAACAAATTCGGTAACTTTCAGAATGTTTTTCTGACTTTGTTGCAGCTCCTCTTCTTCCATCATCCGTTGACTGGCGGCATCGCGTTTGTCACGACGATATTTCGAACTTTTCGATTTGGAACTTTTCGATGTCAAGCGAGAGAGCGTTTCCTTAATTTGCTTTTGAACATCTTCTTCGTTGACTTCCACGCGAAGAACTTTTTTCTTCTTAACTTTTCCCGGGCCCGATTCGAACTTCTTTTGATTGCCTTTATCCCCGACTACGATTCGTTCTTTGTCCTTATGGATTCGTTTCCGTTTTTTCTTCGCATCATCGTCCGAATCGGATTTCCGATCAACCGGTAATTCGATTTTTCCGACCACCGTCGGTCCCGATAATTTGATGTCGGGTCTTACAATGTCGATTCCTTTTTCCCTCGGCGCTTCGTTCTTTTTTAACGATATCGGTTCTTCCCTTTCACGAGGCGTGTTTTCGGAAGACGTTTTGGCCAAATCGGCTTTATATTGTTGAGTACGTTCTTTACGTTCTTTTTCGAGCTGCTGTTTCGACTTTTTCTGAGGTCTTGTCCGTTGGTTGATTGACGTAAGATCGATTTTTCCGACCACTTTCAATTCCGTGTCAAGCGGTTCTTGTTCCGTAAGACGATCCTGTTCGTTGGATGTTGCCGTCGGCTCCTCCTTGTCGGGTTCCGATTCCGTCGATGCCGGTTTTACGACAGGCTCCTCCGAAACAACGGGTATTTCCGGTTGTTTTTCTTCCGGTGTGACCTCCGCCTCCGGTTTAACCGGTTTAGGTTCGTCGGATTGCGGTTTTACCTCTTTTTCCTGTTGCGGTGCGGGTTCTTTTTTTGCGGGTTTTTCCGTGGCGGAATGTGCTTTTGGTTCTTGCTTTTTCGTGCCTTTTTCTTCTAAACTTATTTTTCCGATCACTTTTATTTCCGGTTCTCGAACGGGCTCATTAAACAAAGGCATCTTTTTCCCGGAAGTAGTGTCTTTGATCAATATTTCGGGTTCGTGCTCTTCTTCTTCGATCCGAGCGTTCAACTCTTGATCCGTAAGTTCCACGGTTTCTTTCTTTTCCCTGAGACTGCGCAGGTTGACGCGTTCCGATTCTTTTTTGGCGGTAATGTCGGAACTGAATTCTTTTGAAAGCAACACATACAATTCGGGCGCTACCTTCGAATTAGGATTTGCATCAATATCATGCCCTTTCTTTTTGAGGAAATCCACAATCGTGGAAATCCCCACGTTAAACTCGCTTGCTATTTTACTTAATCTGGTTGCTTTCACTTCTGACATAATACAAACCTGCTTTACTTGTTAATGTGATGAAGTGTTGACCGTATGTTTACGAATGATTCATAATTCGCGATTATACGGTTCAACATTATATGATACGGTCGTTTTCACGGCGGGTTTTCGTTTATTCGAATTCGGCTGCCAATATCCGCAACACTTCGCGAATGGTCTCTTCCTCGAGATCGGTACGTTTCACCAAATCGTCGACGGGCAATTCCAATACACTCTTGGCGGTGTCGCAACCGATGCTCTTCAATTCGCGAATGATCCATTCCTCTATTTCGTCGCCGAATTCGTCCAAATCGACGTCTTCTTCCTCCACTTCTTCGGCTTCGCGATATACATCGATTTCGTATCCCGTCAGTTGTCCGGCAAGTTTGATGTTTGAACCGCCCTTACCGATGGCCAATGATACTTCGCTTGCTTTGAGAAATACTTCGGCATGTTTGTCGGTATCGTTCACCTTAATGGAAATCACTTTGGCGGGACTCAATGCACGGGTAATGTACAACTGTACGTTGGTGGTATAGTTGATCACGTCGATGTTTTCGTTGCGTAACTCACGCACGATACCGTGAATACGCGAACCTTTCATCCCGACGCAAGCGCCCACGGGATCGATGCGATCGTCGTACGATTCGACGGCCACTTTGGCTTTCTCGCCCGGCAGACGAACAACTTTTTTAATGGTGATCAATCCGTCGAAGATTTCGGGAACTTCCAATTCGAACAAACGTTCGAGGAAAACGGGTGAAGTTCTCGACAAAATGATCAAAGGATTGTTGTTTTTCATTTCCACGCGCAAAACAACGGCACGGATGGTATCGCCTTTACGGTAATGATCCGAAGGAATTTGTTCGCTTTTGGGGATGATCAACTCGTTACCGTCATCGTCCAACACCAAAATTTCGCGTTTCCATATCTGATAAACCTCACCGGTGATGATATCGCCGATGCGATCTTTATATTTGGCGTAAATATTGCCCTTTTCGAGCTCCATGATGCGCGACGACAAGTTTTGTCGCAACGCCAAAATCGAACGACGGCCGAAATCGGACATTTTTACCTCGTCGGTCACTTCCTCGCCCACTTCATAATCGTCATCGATTTTTTGCGCTTCCGAAAGGGAAATTTGGAGGTTGGGGTCGGACAAATCCTCATCGGCAACCACTTTTCGATTACGCCATATTTCAAAGTCACCTTTATCGATATTGATGATGATGTCGAAATTTTCGTCCGTCTCGTATTTTTTGGCCAAGGTGCTGCGAAACACGTCTTCGAGCACGCTCATCATGGTGGCTCGGTCAATGTTTTTCAATTCCTTAAACTCCGCAAAGGTGTCCAATAATCTTAAATTTTCCATCGTCTGAAATTGACTAAAAAGTGATCGTAACTTTGGTTGCTTTTATATCGTCGAAATTTAACATGACGGTTTGCATCACGGTTTTCGGCCGTTTTTGCCCCGCTTCTTTGACTTTTGCTTTTACTTCCAACACAATACCGTTGTCATCGACATGCTGCAACAATCCGTTGATTTTTTGCCCGTCCTTTTTGACCACGTCTACCGCTCGTCCGCAATTCTTACGATATTGTTCGACTACCTTGAACGGCCCCGTTAAACCGGGCGAAGAAACTTCCAATTCGAAATCCTCTTTTTCCCGATCCAAAGCGTTCTCGACGGCACGACTGATGTTCACGCATTCCTCGATAGTGATTCCTTCGGGCTTATCCGCCTCCACCGATATCTTATTGGAAGCGTCCACCTTAACATCCACTATAAAAACGGACGTTCCTTCGATGACGGATGAAACAATATTTTTAACGATATCCTTCGAAATCATGCTTTTACCATACAAAAGAAGGGGGATTTATGTCCCCCTCCGCCTTCTTATAACAAAAATCCGCGCAAATGTAATACATTTTCACGTAAATACAAATTTTTCGGTTTTTAAGCTTGATTTTATTCGCTTTCCCGAAGATTATCAATATCAAAAACGATATTATTTATTGTCGATAAATGTTGCAGCTTTCCTGTCAATCAGCCATTCGGTATTTCTTTTGCGGATATGTGCCGCGGGATATGTTTCCGCAATTGCCCTCTCGGCAAAAATATCCCGAATAAGAGGTGCCTTATCGGCACCCGTTGCCAAAAAATAAACCGCTTCGGAGGCATTGATGACGGGACCCGTAAGCGTAATCCGACGTTGTCGGGTATGCGGATTTTCGGATACGGCAACGAAATCGGGACAATCAAATAAATTCAATTGCCCGGGAAAAATCGACGCCGTATGGCCGTCTGTTCCCATACCCAATGTGACAATATCAAAAACCGGTCGATCATTTTCGATCGGAACGTATTTCTTTATTTCGGCGGTATAGGAGCGCACGTCGGTTTCCGGAACACCGGTAACCGGAATGGGATGAATGTTACCCGACGGGATATCGATGTTGTCAAACAACAGCTTTTGAGCAATACCGTAATTGCTTTCGGAATGATCGTGCGGAACATAACGTTCGTCGACCCAAAAGAAATGCAGTCGTTGGTAATCGATTTTATCGGCGAAGTTTTTGACCGTTTCCGCAAACCATAACTGCGGTGTACCACCTCCGGATAAGGCAATGCACAAATTTTGTTTCGTTTGCAATTGTCGGAAAACCCGTTCCGCAAAAAGTACGGCGAATTGTTGCGCAAGGGTTTGCGGATCCGGAAAAACTCGGTATTGTCGGGACATGATTCGGGATTTATCGATGTAACGTTTTTCAATAATATTTTGTTATTTCATCGTCGATTTCTCACCTCAAAAACAGATCGAGAATGGTAAAAAAGGCAAAAATAATGCTTGCCGCACCGTTTGAGGTAAAAAATGCGGCATTGACACGACTTAAATCCGTTGGCTTAACAATAAGATGTTGATACAGCAATAAAAAAAGAAACACGGTCGCACCGACGGCATAACAAATTCCGAAATTCCATACAATCCCCGTTACAACAACCAAAGCGCCGCAAAGAACATGTACTGTGGACGAAACGATTAATGCCCGTCGCAGTCCCAATCGTGCCGGGATGGAACGTAATTGTTCCCGCACGTCAAACGATTCGTCTTGAAGCGCGTAAATAATATCAAATCCGCCCGACCACAGTAACACGATAAAAGAAAACATCAGCGGCAACCAAGCAAATGACCCGGTAACAGCCAGATAAGCGCCGATGGGCGCCAATGATAATCCCGTGCCCAAGACAAAATGACACAATGAGGTAAATTTTTTGGTGAGGCTGTAACCCAAGATCACCGACAACGCAACCGGGGATAACCAAAAAACCAACCGATTAAGAAAGAAACACGTGACCATAAATGCGATTGCATTGACAATCACAAAAGTTAATGCCGCACGGGGACTCACGATACCGGCGGGAATATCGCGTTTGTCGGTACGGGGGTTTTTCGCATCAATATGTCGATCGATATACCGGTTAAAGCCCATTGCCGCATTACGGGCAAACACCATGCACAGGATAACCAAAAGAAGCGTTCGCCACTCGAACCCGACTCCGGCATATTTTACGCCGAGGACATATCCGATTCCGGCAAAAGGCATGGCAAAAACGGTATGGGCAAATTTCACCAACGATAAATATTTTTTTACGGACATACTCAAAACTTCAAATAAAATTCCTTTGTTAAATTTTTATATTCTTCGGTATAATCCTCCCGAGTTTCTTTTTCGATGCACAACGTATGTTCGGTTGTTTCGACGGCCGCTTTCGATAACTCGATAAGCATTCGCCGAACCGGTTTGGACGGAAGAGAACAAACATTGAGTATTCGTCGGACAAACATTCCGTACGAACGAGCTTTGTCGATCAACAATTGCGCTTCGGTCGGAGGAAGCACTATCGCCAATATTCCGTCACGGGTAAGCAATTTTACCGAACCCGCCAACAAAGCGGAATGCGGCAAGCTGTCGCTGTGGCGGGCCGTATTGCGTTTCGCTGTCGGCGATTTAAGCGAATCGATAAAATACGGCGGATTGGCAATGATCAAATCGTAACGACACGTGCAATGATCGGCAAAATTTCGAAAATCATCGCAAATAACCCGAATCCGTCCGGGCCACGAGCTGTTTGAAATATTCTGTTGTGCTTGTCGGCAAGCTT
>JAVBNP010000132.1:0-3421 GCA_031551455.1 Bacteroidales bacterium
TGAGGTTGAGAGACTGTTTCGACGAATCAAAAGATTCAGAAGGGTCTTCACTCGTTACGAAAAAACGGATATAATGTATATCGCATTTGTTATGTATGCTTTAATTATAGATTATATAAAATAGTGTTAACACGTCCTAATCAAGCTCTTTGCTGTCGTCCCCGAAAGCCCCGTTGTATAGTCGGATAGCGTAAACGTTGCCGTCTTTTTCCTAAATCCGCCGGATACCCAACTCCAATCCCATGTTGCAGTTTGTACCCCTTCAACTTCTTCGATTATTTGCAGTGTGCCTTTGTCTTCTTGAGATTTACTGCAAGAAACAATTCCCGACAACACAAACGCAAGTAAAACAATTTGTTTCATTTGATTTTTGATTTAGTTTCCGACAGCCCCGAACGGAAGTTATTAAATGCGAAAAGCGTGGGACTTAACCTTATTCGCATCTGAGGTACGACCAAGCACCCGTGCACACGAATAAGAAAAGCCCACGCCATAACGTGAGCATTAACTTATTATTCTTATGTGCACTTTAAATTGGTCGTTTTCAGATGCAAGAATAAAAGCTAACGCTTTATTAATATGTTATTTAATCAAATATTACTTTACATTGATCATTTAAGGTTTATATTTCTTGATGATACGCAAAGGTTGTAAAAAAGTTTCAGAAATAGAAAGTTTAGAATGACTTTTGAAGATAATATTTGGAATATGGAAAACCTTTTTTGCTTGCCGATGTTGTGCAAATGTTGTGCAAAAGCACCAAATAATAAGCATAATTGATTGATTGTCAATTATGCTTATTATTGTTTTGTGACCCCGACAGGACTCAAACCTGTGACCTTCAGAACCGGAATCTGACGTTCTATTCAACTGAACTACGGGGCCGATTTTATCGGCTGCAAAAGTAATCAAATCGCGGATATTTCCAAAATCGGGTTAAAAAAGGAATGTATTTGATTTTCAAAAATAAGATAGTCGATAATATGTTCGTTTAACATATACCTTATTATAAGTTATGCTTCTTTGAAAAGCATACATCTTTGATTATTAAAGCTATATGCTTTTGTTAATAACATCGGCGCGATTGTTGATAAGACAACCGGAAAAAATTTGCCCACCGTTGTTTATGATAATAACTTGCGGCTTCTTTTTTAGAGTCCAAACGGTTAAAATAATCATACGATAATGCATACAAGCACAATGGTTTCCAATAAGAATAAAGTAGAAGAGGAACGTGAGGAAAGAACCTATACGTTTGAGGAAGCATACAAAAAATCGCTCGAATACTTCAATGGCGATGAATTGGCCGCTAAGGTATGGGTCAATAAGTATGCCATAAAAGATTCTTACGGGAACATCTATGAACAATCGCCCGATGATATGCATTGGCGTATAGCGCGCGAATTGGCGCGCGTGGAACGGAAGTATCCCAATCCGATGAGCGAACAGGAATTGTACGATTTGTTGAAAGATTTTCGATATATTGTTCCTCAAGGAAGTCCGATGACGGGAATCGGCAACAGATTTCAAATCGCATCGTTATCCAATTGTTTCGTCATCGGCAACGACAGTCGTGCCGATTCGTACGGCGGCATTATGAAAATCGATCAAGAGCAGGCGCAGTTAATGAAACGACGCGGCGGCGTGGGGCACGACTTGTCGCATATTCGCCCCAAAGGAAGTCCGGTGCTTAACAGCGCATTAACTTCTACGGGAGTAGTGACGTTTATGGAACGTTATTCCAACACCACGCTCGAAGTGGCTCAAGACGGTCGGCGCGGCGCCTTAATGTTGAGTATTTCGGTGAAACATCCCGATGCGGAAAGTTTCATCGATGCCAAGATGACTCCCGGAAAAATCACCGGTGCCAACGTATCGGTGAAAATCGACGACGAATTCATGGACGCGGTAGTCGAGAATAAGCCTTATTTGACGCAATATCCGATCGATTCGGATAGCCCGGTCTTCACCAAAGAAATAGATGCTCAGGCATTATGGAATAAAATCATCCACAATGCATGGAAGTCGGCCGAACCCGGAATCCTTTTTTGGGATACTATCATACGCGAGTCGGTACCCGATTGTTATGCACAATTCGGATATCGTACCGTTTCGACCAATCCCTGCGGCGAAATACCGCTGTGTCCTTACGACAGTTGCCGGTTATTGGCCATCAACTTGTTCAGTTATGTCGAAAATCCGTTTACGCGCGAAGCTAAATTTAATTTCGACCTGTTTAAAAAACACGTGGATTACGCTCAGCGAATCATGGATGACATCATCGATTTGGAGCTCGAAAAAATTGATGCCATTTTGGCAAAAATTCATTCCGATCCCGAAGATCCGGAAATTAAACGGGTGGAACGTCGTTTGTGGGAAAGCATTCGCGTAAAAACCGAAGAAGGTCGTCGGACGGGTATCGGCATCACCGCCGAAGGCGATATGTTGGCCGCTCTCGACATCCGTTACGGCAGCGATGACGGTATCGATTTTTCCGTTGAAGTGCAAAAAACGTTGGCGTTGGAAGCATATCGCGGTTCGGTAAATTTAGCGAAGGATCGTGGTGCGTTTGCCATTTACGACTCTTCGCTCGAACGCGGAAATCCTTTTATCGAACGCCTTAGAAAAGAAGATGAAACGTTATTTCGCGACATGCAAAAGTACGGTCGTCGCAACATCGCGTTGTTAACCATTGCTCCGACGGGAACCACCAGTTTGATGACGCAAACCACATCGGGAATCGAACCGGCATTTGCATTGTATTACAAGCGTCGTCGTACGGTTAATCCGAACGATCAAGAGGCAACGATTTCGTTCACCGACGAAAAAGGAATTTCGTACGAGGAATATATGGTGTTCCATCATAAATTTTTGGATTGGCTCAGAGCAAACGGGTACAATGTCAAAGAAGTGATGAAATACGATGACGAGCAGATACAACAAGTGATTGAGAAATCGCCTTATTACAAAGCCACTTCGGCGGAAATCGATTGGGTAAACAAGGTTCGGATGCAGGGCGAAATTCAGAAATGGGTCGATCATTCCATCAGTGTGACCATTAATTTGCCCGAAGATGTATCGGAAGATATGGTGGCCAAGCTTTATATTACCGCATGGCAGAGCGGATGTAAAGGAATGACCGTGTATCGCGAAGGTTCGCGCGAAGGTATTCTTGTTTCCGCCAAAAAAGAAGCGCCCGGCGAAACATCCGAAACGCAAGCTCCGCGTCGTCGGCCTGCGTCGTTGGATGCGGAAATCATACGATTTAAAAACAATAAAGAGGACTGGATCGCTTTCATCGGGTTATACGAAGGTCGCCCGTACGAAGTATTCACCGGTATCACCGACGATGAGGTATTTTTGATTCCGAAATCCGTCACCAAAGGGAAAATTCTCAAAGTAAAAGACGAAGACGGTAACA
>JAVBNP010000051.1:0-5920 GCA_031551455.1 Bacteroidales bacterium
GAAGGAGGACACCGAATATGTGGATGCCATCAAGGACGATATTACTTGGCTCGGGTTCAAGTGGGATGCCGAATTTTACGCATCCGACTATTTCGAACAGTTATATCTGTGGGCGGTGGATTTGATCAAGAAAGGCAAAGCCTACGTGTGCGACCTTACGCAGGAAGAAATCAGCCGCGACCGCGGTACGCCGCAAAAGCCCGCAACGCCGAGTCCTTATCGGGATCGTTCGGTAGCGGAAAACCTCGATCTGTTCGAACGGATGCGCAAAGGCGAGTTCCGCGACGGCGAGAAAACGCTTCGCGCGAAGGTCGATTTGGCTTCGCCGAACATGCACATGCGCGACCCCGTGATGTACCGGATTCTACATGCCGAACATCACCGCACGGGCGACAAATGGTGCATCTATCCGATGTATGACTACGCGCACGGAGAAAGCGACTCCATCGAAGGCATCACGCATTCGATCTGCACATTGGAGTTCGAGGTGCATCGTCCGCTCTACGATTGGTTCATCAAGGCATTGGAGATACATGCGCCGCAACAAATCGAGTTTGCGCGGTTGAATATCGATTACACCGTGATGAGCAAACGGAAGTTGCTCGAATTGGTGAAGAACAAATATGTGACGGGCTGGGACGATCCTCGCATGCCGACAGTTTGCGGGTTGCGTCGCCGCGGCTACACGCCCGAAGCGATTCGTAACTTTGCCGAACGGGTGGGCGTGGCCAAGCGCGATAATGTGATCGAGTTGTCGTTATTGGAATTTTGCATCCGCGAAGACCTTAATAAAAAAGCCGCTCGCGTCATGGGCATTCTCGATCCGCTGAAAGTGACGATTACCAACTTTCCCGAGGATAAGGAGGATATGCTCGAAGCGATCAACAATCCCGAGGACGAAACGGCAGGGACACGCCAAGTTCCGTTTTCGCGCGAGATTTATATCGAACGCGACGATTTTATGGAAGATCCGCCGAAGAAGTATTTTCGTTTGGCTCCCGGCTCCGAAGTGCGGTTGCGTTATGCTTATCTGATCACCTGCAACGAGGTGGTCAAAGATGCGAACGGCAAGATAACGGAGTTGCGTTGCACTTGCGATCTTGCGTCGCGCGGCGGACAAGCTCCCGACGGGCGCAAAGTGAAAGGCACCATTCATTGGGTATCGGCACGACATGCGGTTCCCGCCGAAGTACGCCTCTACGACCGTTTGTTTTCCGTTCCCGATCCCGACGACGTTCCCGAAGGAACAGATTATAAAGACAATCTGAATCCCGATTCGTTAAAAACGGTTACCGCCATGGTAGAATCGTATCTGAAAAACGTGAAAATAGGCGAAAAGTACCAGTTTGAGCGATTGGGATATTTCTGTGTCGATGCGGACAGCGCCGACAATAAGCTCGTTTTCAACCGCACGGTGACGCTGAAAGATTCGTGGGCGAAACAGAATCAATAAAATAATTTTCGACCGACTGAAATTTGTCGGCAAGTTATATCGAAAAAGAGGCTGAACTTAAAATTCAGCCTCTTTTTGTTTTCGGAAGTTAGTTGACTTCCAATTCCTGCCACGGCGGCAGCTTCGGGAATGCCGCGTGCGGTTCGGCTTGATACCAAAAAGCAACAGATGCAATATCCGATTTTTGCGCCAAATAACGACCGTCATGACGCCAACCGAGGTCTTGAATCGTAATGCGTAAATCTTTTTCGAATCGTATGGGATCGGTGATGTGCCAGCGGTACAGTCCGAATCGTTGTTGCGATTTGTACGTTCCGTCGGGACGGATCACTTGGTGCATGCCGGCATACGGCGTGCAATATTCGATGTATTGTCCCCCTCGTTCGAACCCGTACGAACCGCAGAAATAATCTTCCGCTCCCGTTCCGCAGATCGTGGGATACTGTTTGTCGCCGTCCATGACAAACTTGATTTCGCCTTCGCCCCACCAACCGTTGCTGTGGACGCCCCAAGCCATGTATACTCCCACATAGTGACCTTTTCCTTTGATACCGTCGACAATAACGTAATCGGAACTTTCATTGTAATGTGTTCGGCGGAATTGCGCATGGAAATATGCGGCATCGGAAGGCACTTCGGTAAGCGTGTAGTCAATTTGATAATATACCCTTACCGCATCTTTGTCGTTGATGTTTTCCAACGTGATTTTACATTTTTTGCGAAAAGGCATGCTCCAATAACAATTGAGCGCATTGCGGGGATTGACGCATACGGCGAGTGAATTTAAGGACACGGGAACACACCATCCCATCCCGAAAAAGTCGCCTACGGGGCATTCCACCGAAGGCGTTTTTTCGTCATCCCAATAAATGCGAATAATCGAAAATCGCCAATTTCCGAACGGCGTCATCCAAATATGTTGAATGGCACCGGGACCTTCGATTTCGGCCAAGGTAAACGTTTCACCGGAGTTGATGTCAATGTACGGATTTACTTTCCAACCTTTTCCCAAGTCACGAGCCGCCCAAGCCGCACCGGCAACATTCCGTTGATCTTTGTCTTTCGGATCGGCCATACCGCCTTTCCCTTTTTCGCCCGTGAAATTTTCGGCGCTGATCGAACGGGTTTTTGCATCCGAAAGTCGATACAAGTTACTTAAATTTACGTCCAATCCGTTAAACTTGCCGTCCTGCGCATAAAGCGTCCACGACAAAACCAAAGCCGTAATAAAAATGATTGTCTTTTTCATGATGTCGATTTTTGATAATAATTAAAATTATAATGGTTTGATATTTACAGCGACACAAAAAATATGCGATCGAAAAGACCGCAACCGCACCAAGTCGCAAATTCGGTTGAAGATTATCGGAAACAAATTAATAACATGGAACAAAATGTTGATTTCGTCCGAAAATTCAATGTTTTTCGATAAAATGATGCCGATTTTTCGTTGGCACGATATTAATTTACTTCCAACTCTTGCCAAGTCGGAAACTTGGGAAACGTTCCGTGCGGTTCGGCTTGATACCAAAATACAACGGATGAAATATCCGATTTTTGCGCCAAATAACGACCGTCATGACGCCAACCGAGATCTTGAATCGTAACGCGCAAATCCTTTTCGAATCGTATGGGATCGGTGATGTGCCAACGATATAAGCCGAATCGTTGTTGCGATTTGTATGTTCCATCGGGACGGATTACTTGATGCAACCCGGCATACGGGGTACAAAATTCTTTGTATTGACCTTCGCGATCAAAGTTGTACGAGCCGCAAAAATAATCTTCCGTCCCGGTACCGCAAATCGTGGGAAATTGTTTGTCGCCGTCCATGAAGAACTTTATTTCGCCTTCGCCCCACCAACCGTTGTTATTGACGCCCCAAGCCATGTATACTCCCACGTATTGACCTTTTCCTTTAATGCCGTCGACAATGACATAATCGGAGCCCTCATTGTAATGCGTCCGACGAAATTGAGCGTGGAAGTATCCCGCATCGGCGGGCACTTCGGTAAGCGTGTAATCGATTTGATAATATAACGACATGGCGTCTTTATCGTTGATGTTTTCCATGGTGATTTTGCATTTTTTGCGAAACGGCATGGTCCAATAACAGTTGAACGCACTGCCCGGATTGACGCATACCGTGAGGGAAACCAACGGAGCGTACACCCCCCATCCCATGCCGAAAAAGTCGCCTGCGGGGCATTCCACCGAAGGTGTTTTTTCATCGTCCCAATAGATACGAATAACGGAAAATCGCCAATTTCCGGTCGGTGTCATCCAAATGTGTTGAATGGCTCCCGGGCCTTCGATTTCGGCCATGGTAAATGTTTCACCCGGATTGATGCGAACGTACGGATTAACTTTCCATCCTTGTCCCAAATCGCGCGCTGCCCAAGCCGCACCGGCAACATTCCGTTGATCTTTGTTTTTCGGATCGGCCATACCACCTTTTCCTTTTTCGCCCGTGAAGTTTTCGGGACTGATCGAACGGGTTTTTGCATCCGAAAGTCGGTACATGTTGCTCGCATTCACGTCCAATCCGTTGAATTTGTTGTCCTGCGCATAAAGTGTCCACGATAAAACCAAAGCCGTAATAACAATGATTGTCTTTTTCATGATGTTGATTTTCTTGATAATAATTGAAAACTTGCATTGATGGTTACGATGATGACAGTTTGTCCGATCGAATATTTGCAGTATGGCACAATGTATGTGATTGCAAGCAACAAAATTAATTTAAATCTTCAAATTTACAAGTAAATACCAATAGCCGAATAGGAAAATAAGTGCTTTTTTGGGAAATCGGTTTGGGGTTCCGACGTTGGGGCAAATAAAAATGAAACGTTTTTTATTCGTTTTTTTGCAAATTCGAAATAAGAAATTACCTTTGCACCGCTTTTAAAGAAAAGCACACATTGACCTTCCTCAGTAGCTCAGTTGGTTAGAGCACCTGACTGTTAATCAGGGGGTCCTAGGTTCAAGTCCTAGCTGGGGAGCCGGAAAATCAAAGCCTTACAGATATCTGTGAGGCTTTTTTAATTTCATTTGTATATAAATTGCACACAGACGCTTAAACTTAGCTTTTTAAACTCTCATAAAAGATAAAGCATTTATAAATTCGGTTTAACCCCAATATTTATTTGCAGACAATATTTGTGCTGTTATTAAAAACTCTACCTTTGATGCTATCAAATGATACTATCAAATGAGCCCACCATATCAAATAACATCTTCGATTCTTTCAAAAGTTGCATCTATTTCCGAAAAGGTAGGAGAAATAAAAACAGCTTATTTGTTGCAACCTCCTGCTGAACTCAGAAAACGGAATCGCATTAAAACCATTCAATCATCGCTGGAAATTGAAGGCAATACATTGACAGTGGAGCAAATTACGGCTATTATTGACAATAAACGTGTTTTAGCTCCGGAAAAGGATATTCTGGAAGTAAAGAATGCTATTGCGGTTTACGAACAAATTGAAAAATACGAACCGTATAGCCTTACATCGCTTTGCAGTGCTCATAAACTCTTAATGAATGGACTAATTGACCATGCGGGACGATTGAGAACCACAAGCGTAGGGATTGTAAAAGGAGACCAAACCGTTCACGTTGCTCCTCCTGCCGAAATGATAAAACCGCAAATTGAAAAACTTTTGCATTACGTAAAAAATGATGAAGATCTGCTGTTAATCAAAAGTTGTGTGTTTCATTACGAGTTTGAATTTATACACCCTTTTACGGACGGCAACGGACGTATGGGGCGTTTGTGGCAAACCGTTTTGCTGTGTCAGGAATATCCCGTTTTTGATTACTTACCTATTGAAATGTTGATCAAACATCAACAACGTGAATATTATGATGTATTGCAAATTTGCGACAATTCGGGAAATTCAACTGCATTTATCGAGTTTATGTTGTCGATCATTGATCAAGCATTGGAAGATCTTTTATCTTCTCAACCAATACATTTAAAAGGTGAAGATCGGATTGCTTTATTGCAATCCATTATTGGGGATAGGCATTTTTCGCGCAAAGATTACATGCGACATTTTAAAGATATTTCGACCGCCACAGCAAGCAGGGATTTGAAAGAGGCGGTAAACAATGATATTTTAAAGAAATCCGGAAATGGGCGCATGACAATGTATCAGTATTAATCACTACATCCATGTGTAAGTGGATAAATGCATTGACGCGTGAAATGTATTTTTAAAGTAAACAATGCATTCGGTTTCGGATTAAGAGTGAAGAGATATTTCTTAACCGCTTTTTTATTTGCACCGCAAATTTGCACAAAAATTAATTCTTAACTTTATCTCATTGCTGTCCCATTATAAACAGCAATAGTTCTTTGACATATTTGAAATTTAGTTAGTTACAATGATTATTCGAGCGAACGGACTTGAATTTGTGGGATTTTATCGGATTAATCTGATAACATATGTTCCAAGACAAATAC
>JAVBNP010000242.1:0-11984 GCA_031551455.1 Bacteroidales bacterium
GGTTTTGAAACGCAGTGGAGCCAACATTGCTTTTATTTCGGAAAGTTTGGGACACAGCGATTTAAAAACAACTGAAAATTATCTGGCATCATTTGAAAAGGAAGAACGACTCAAAAATGCTGCATTATTGACTCAATTTTAAATAAACGAAAATCGGCATTGTCTTATTATACAGCCACTTTGTTTTTTACAAGTAAAATTGGTTTTTTACAACCCGCTTGCTTGAAGAATTGATTTTTTTATGTATATTTTTGTGGATTACTTTAAATCCCAATGACATGAAAAGATTAAAATTATTATCACTACTCTTATTCTTTTGCGTAATTGTTGGTTTCACAGCCATTAAGTTAAATGTTAGCTATGGAGTTCAAAATGAATTGAACCTTATCAATATCGAAGCGTTGGCCAACGGAGAAGGTAGCGGCGGAGGTTGTTATGGTGTCGGCTCGTTTGTATGCGATCACGGTTTGTACTACGGTCGCTATTACTAAAACATGAAAACAATACCGTTCCATTGCATGATGCTTCTGTTGATGGTGTCATGCAGTGGGAACAATCGTACTGTATTCCCTGACCCTGTACAAACAACTACTTTGAAGAAAAATTTTGAGGGTGTTTATTTAAAGTATCCGTACAGGGTGAGGATTATAGATACCTTACTGTATGTTACCGATTTGCATGGGGATAAATATTTTTGTCACGAATTCGATTATCCTGCGCTCAAATATCGTAAATCCTTTGCGGCAAAGGGTAAAGCGCCCAATGAATTTCTAAGTGTCGGGAATATTGGCGCAGGTAATGACGGCAAGCTGTCGTTACTGGATGTTTTTGCCCGTAAAGTTTACAAATGGGAAGATGAACGGATTACTTTGCAGACAACATTCCCACACGAAATGGGAATGGTTTTGGATTTCGCATTATACAACGACTCTGCTTTCATAGTTCCCGATTTTACGGGCGAAAAAAGAATAAATATTGTTGACTGCGATGGAAAAACCATTCGTGGCATCGGGACAATCCCGACTTCCTCAAAAATTGGCGTGCATCAAGTGGTCGTAGCAAAGGCATGGCGATCATTCATTCACTATAATCCTCAAAATGACATTGTTGCTTTAGCCACTCAATTGGGTGAGGTTTTGGAAGTTTATAATCTACAAAGCGGAGAAACACACATTACCATAGGAGCGGATGGCGAACCTAAATGCGTGTTCAGTGAAACCAATGCACGTCCCGACGGTGTGATGGGCTACGGCGATGTTTTTGTGGGAAACCGCAATATTTACGCGATATATTGGGGGCACAGGATCGAAGAAATGAAACAGGGGAAAATCACAGAGGAAGGGGGTAAATTCTTTCGGATTTTCGATCTGGATGGCAACCCGCTACGGCAATTTGTCCTCGACTGCCACATAACAGGTTTTTCGGTCGATGAAGAAACACAAACGATAGTGGCATCCGATCCCAATAATGAACAATTGGTTAAGTTTGGTTTTCAGCCTTAATGGTATCACTTTAAATTAAAGACTTTCTCAGTTTTTCAGGGTCTTGTCGACAATCCCAAACGCGGGCTATGCTAACCATGTTGTCCTCAATGTAGTATATGACTTTAAATTTTTTCTCGACAACAAGTGAGCGATACGATTGAGGTAAATCACTCAATAATGGCTCGATAGCAGCTATTTGCGGATGACTTTTCAAAATCTCCACCTTCTCAAAAACATTATTATACATCACGGTTGCAGCCCGAAGGCTTTTTGGCGCATAGTACTCATATATCCTTTCCAAGTCTTTTGCAGCTTCGGGAAACCACCTGATTTTCATGGCATCGTTTTTCTTTTCATTTGATCGTGAGGGATGAATTGAACCTTTCCTGCTTTGACATCTTTCTGTTGTTGTATCAGACTCTCTCTTAGCTCATCCAATGAACACATGAATGAAGGTTTCGAAAGCCCTTCGTAAAATCGTTCCACTTCCGAAAGCCTGTTTCCATCAGGTTCATCCATGATTGCCCGTATCAGCCTAAATTTTTTCTGTTCCAATACTGTCATACCACTATGTTTTTGATGATTAACGCACAAATATAGTGCCGTTTTCTTCCCGCGATAATCGCTATTTTTTCTTTAGTTCGGATAGAAATTTTTCAAATAATGATATTAATTCGGGAGAAACATTATTTTGGAACAAACTACCATTAGATGTAGCTGCATTACCACTGAATTCACAATTAGTAAAAAATGACATTGGCGCTCTTTCCTCAAAGTTTACAATCGCTTCGGGCGTAACACCCAATGCATGAGCATATTTATTGAGCGAAGACTTTTTTATCGACGCACTTCTTTCCCACTCAGATACACACTGTTGTGTAACACCCAATTCAATGGCAATTTCTTTCTGTTGTTTTCCCACAACTTCCCGTACACGTTGCATTTTAGTGCCAATGGTGGGTTGGCCTACAACCATCACATCATCATCTTCAATTATCATGGCTTTACATTTAATGAATAATTATCTTATAACCACGTAAATATCATTTTGTTAAACGATTTGTAAAATACAAATCGTTTTGGTTTTAAACACTCAAAATTATAACAATTTAAGCACAATCCCTACTTATTTTTGCATCCCAATTCAATGGGGGGCATATTTAACATACATCGTGTAATGGTCAAAAAAATCAGAATCAGCATCGGGGGCGTGGTAATCATTGCCATTGTTGCTTTCGTACTTATCCATAAATACATTGAGAGGGAACACAAGAAACATGTGCAACTTTACGAGGAAAATGGCATCGCGAAAATATATCCGTGCTTGTACAGCGCCATCAGGGATGAATTTTACGATAGGGCGTACCATTCGGGCGTACAGTACGAGGAATGGAAACAGATGATGGGTGTCGGTTGTGAAGGAGGTTATGAAACCAAAACCATTGAAGTTCCCGACACTTCTATCCAAGTTCGTATCAGGTGCGGAAGTCTGGACGATCATATTGCGATCAAACAGTTTATTTTCAAAGGTTTTATGCCGCTGAATCTACATAATTTGGACAGCATTTTCCGACGTGAAATGGAAAAAAACGGTATCAGATTATCAAATGTTTACATTGAATATATTGATGTCAAGAAAAAAGACACTGTAACAATCGGGGAAAAACCGATAAAAAGGTTCTACGCCACGGAGTTTGAGCCGATTGATATTTTAAAAAGTATCGGCGTAAAAGTAACAGCTGCATTTGAAATGCCGACTTTCGGCGAAGTGGTGAAACCTTATCAATGGCACCTTATCATTTTGTCATTTCTTTTCGTGTTGGTACTTTGTATGTTAACTCTTTGGCTTATCTATGGTGTTAGAGTTGACCTATCACAAACCATACGATACCCGCCAAAATGGTTATGATACTCATCACGCCGACCATGATGCGGGCGGTTTTGCGTCCGAAGAAGTTGACCCAGCCGTCGATTTTACGCAGGCTGTAAGTGGCGCGGCTTACATCGCCGAAGACCCATTTGGCGTCGTAAATGGCGGACAACAGCATCACCACGCCGAAAGCGACGATGACAAGCCCGAAGTAGTGCGGGTTCTCGGCAAAGAATGTTTGTAATTTTTCCATGTTGTTCAGTATCCAATCAATACAGCCTTGTTGTTTGCGATACGACCTTATCGACCACGCCGCCTTTGAAATATACCGCATAGTCCTTCCCGCCGTGGTTGTAGTAAACCCACGTCTCGTCGTCGTTTTCGGTCATTACCTCATCCGCTTTGCCGTAGGCGGCTTTTACTTCTTCGGGCGTAAACCCTTTCGTGATTTTCTGCCGCTTGATTTGTTCCCAGCGTTCCGCAGAAATCTTCGGATATCGGGCTTTCGGGTTTTCAAACGTGAAATACCGCATGAAATCCGTGGATATTCCCGTTTTATCGTTGATTTCGATATCGTCGAAACAGTATTCCCTGCCTTGCGCTCCCTGGCGGAACAGCACGATATAATAGTCGTTGTAGTTGTTGACTACCCGTGTAACCGTGACGGGACAGTATTTGCAGGTCCCTTCTTCCGCTTTTGTCAGTTTGAGGTTGGAATTCATGCGGGTTTCGTCGTATTGCCACCAGTTAGCCGTTCGGGTATAAAACGTTTTCCCGACCAATTGTGTTTGCAGTTCTTTCAGCAGGTCGGCTTCGATGAGGCGGTAGTACAGGCGCGAATGAGGTTTCGTAAATCCGGGGTCGTACGCCTTGTATTGCTGCCCCTTGCAGGTGAACGACAGTACGGCGCAGTCGTATTTCTCCTTATCTATTTTCACCTTTTCGGTTTTGAACCCGTTGTAGGTAATCGGGCTGTCGCCGAAAACGGAATAGTGCAAACTGTTGGTCAGTTCGCCGCGCAAATCGAAAGCGGGCTCGTCGCTTGCCTTGATGAAGCGTGATTTGCCGTGTTCGGACGATAGTTTTTGCTTCTCCGTTTCGAGCAGGTATGCTTTGCCTTCCACCAGTTCGGGGTTGGAAACTATCCGCGAAAGGAACAGGGAGTCTTGCTTGCTTTGCGCCCGCATGGCAAGGGTTCCCACACAAAAAAAGAAAATGAGTAATGTGATTTGTTTGTTCATGATGATTGAAATTTATGATGTCCTATTTTTTCCTGCACTCAATCTGCTCGTAAGCCCGCAGGTTGTAATCGCCGTCCGCGCCCTTTTCGTTAAAGGCGTATGCTTTGAAAATACGGCATTGCAGGCCGTCCTTCTCGTACATGCGATAACGGAAGCGCGGGCCTTTTTCCCAGTTTCCGTGTCCGCCTTTGGTTTGTTCAAAGCCTTCTTTTTCAAGGCGTTCGGCCAACGTGAACGGGTCGGCGCTGATGATGGGAAGCGTGTCGATGATGGGATACAGGTCTGGAAATAGGAAATTATCCCCGTCGGCGAGCTGTTCCAATACCGCATCCAATTGGCTTTGGCTGACGAAGCGGGGGATGCTGTCCGTGAAATAATGGAAATGTGCCGTATCCGCAGGCAAATACGTTATTGCGGCTTTCGGCGGGCGGTGTCCGCAAGCCGACAAAAGGATGATGGCGATGATGGTTGGAATGATGGTTTTCATGGTTGATGTTTCATTTTAAAACTCCCAATCGGTAGTCCATTTGAAAATATCGACGGGTAGCATAGGTGTAACATAAAGAAATACTGCATATTGGATAAAAATAATAATGAAAATGTTGTTTTTTGAATTTTTGTGCTTACCTTTGCAGCAATAGAACCCGCCAAGCCTCTTAACAATGCTCAAATAGGCGGGTCGTTTTATTTTATATGATGACTATACCATACGCTAAACAATATCAGGATGTTCCTGATTTAGTCGCTCTTTTGCGGACAAGGGGTTTGACTATTGCCGATGAAACCAAATCCCGAAATTATCTCACCAATATTGGTTATTTTCGACTAAGCGCTTATTTTTACCCGCTTCTCGAACAACCTAAAACAGCTCACAAATATAAACAGGGTTCTACATTCGAACAAGTGTTGAATTTGTATCGGTTTGACAGAAAACTCAGGCTTTTGGTTTTCAACGAAATTGAAAAAATTGAAGTTGCTATCAGAAGTATCATGGTAAATACAGCCTGTCAGCATTTCAACGATACGTTCTGGATTACCAATCATCGATATTTTTACAATCAGGATTATTATGATAGTTCTATCGCTGAGATTGATGCCGAACTGTCGAAAAGTAAAGAAGATTTTATAGAACATTTCAAAAACACATATAACGACACCTATCCACCTGCATGGATGATTGTTGAAATACTGCCTTTAGGCAACATTTGCCGTATTTACAAAAACATCCATGATTTAAATTTGAAAAAGAAGATTGCCAAACCATTCGGACTACATCCGATTGCGTTTGAATCATGGATAATGACCATTGCAGGGTTAAGAAACATTTGTTGCCATCACAGCCGTTTATGGAATCGTGTTTTAGCCCTTAGAACCTCATTACCTCAAAATACGCGGTTTCCTTGGATAAGCAATCCTTCGGCGATTGATATTCAACGAGTATATTTCAGGCTTTGCATGATACGGTATTTGCTGTTTTCCGTTTCGCCGCATAATACTTTCAAAGAAAAACTGATTGATTTACTGAACAGGTACCCTAATGTGGATATTCATGCAATGGGATTTACGGCTGATTGGCAGAACGAGCCGCTTTGGAGATAATTGGTTTGAATTAATCAACACCCGTTAAAACTCCCAATCGGTTGTCCATTTGAAAATATCGACGGGCAACCAGCGGTCGGCCTCGCTGTCGGCGTTGTTCCAGATGGCGGGAAGTTTGGCGTAAGCATCCCGATAGTACTTTTTGTCTTTGGCGCAGGCGTACCAAATGGTAAGCCGCTCCTTGCCTTCGTCGCTGATGTCGCGGGTATCGCTGATATCCCAAGTCAGTTCCCGCATCAGGATGCTGCCGCTTACGGGGAAATAGTTCAACAGTTCCACCCGAAATTCACCGTATGCCGCGGACATCGCATAACTTTCGCTGTTAAGCGGTTCGCCGAGTTCGTGCTGTGCCGTCGGCAAATCGAAGGTGACGAGGTTGACGTCGTCAAAGGGGTCGAAATCCTTGCTGCGGACTATTTCGGCGATGTCGCCCTTGTAGTAGAATTTACTGTGCTGTCCCGTTTGCGGGTTGGTTTCCTCGAAGGTAAAGCCGCAGGTTCCGCACAGCGTGTCGCCCGCAGCATAAGTTGTTTTGCCGAGCGTTAATGCCGAGCGGACGGTTTCGAAGGTGAGCGCGTCGAGCGAAAAGGGTACGCCGTCGAACGTAGCCTTGAACTTTCCGCCGTGTACTTTTACCGTGAGGCTTCCCCAATAGGCGGGCAGTTCGGCAGGGAAATGGATAACGAGCGTGTCGCTGTCGATATATACGTCGCATTTTCGGATGGCGTGTTCGCCCTGGTGCGAGGTCGTACAGTCGGTTCCCACGGCTTGGCACGGCTTGTGGTTGTATTTCACCTGTTGCCAGTCGGTGTGTGAATGGCAGGATGTGATGATTCCCGTAAACAGGAAAAAGAGAATGGTTTTCATGGATATATTTTGCAGGATAACAGGACGAAGGCGATGAGCAGGCAGGATATTTTTGCGTACATGTTTCTATTTTTCGTTGAATTCGTAATTCTTTGTGTCGTGGTTGTAGCACAGCGAGTATTCCTTGCCTGCCTGCACCGTCACGTCCATTTCTTCGTCGTTTACCGTGTGGGTTTCGTACCCGCTCACGGAGGTGATGCTGATGGTGGTCCATTGGTAAACGACATGAATACGGCTTTTGCCCGGCAACAGGTAGAAGCCTTGTCGGACGCCCTTTGCGTGCACAACGGGTTTTTCGCCGTTGACGCTGATTACCCGCAGGAGGTCGTTGATTTCCGTCCGTTGGATGTACACTTTCACGGCGTCGCGGTGTTCGTGTTCGAAGATGGCTGCTTTGTCCTTTTTGCGCCTTATCCAAAGGCACATGGCGGGTATGTAGATGAGTACGATGGCGATGCCGAACCATACCAAGTATTTGTACGGGCCTGCCATGAGCGATTCAAAGGTGTTGTCCATGATGTTGAATTGAAGTTTTCTTTATTTTTTACAGTTGTTGTTTTCTGCCGTTGTTTTATCTTTCCTATTCTCCCCATTGGTGGTAAACCAACAATGTTTTTCCGTCATTGCTTATCCCGACGAACCCGTTTTTTTCGGTGTCTGTTTCATCATTCCCTGGCCTGACCGAAATCCAGCCCGTTTTAAAGACGTAAATTTTTACATCCATCGGTTTCCATTCGGGAAGAACGGTTCGGGTCAATATATCGAACATGTAATCGTCTTTGTTGACGCCATTTTCACAGAGCAGAGCGTCCGAAACGAGTGTCAAACTGTCGGTTAATGTCCAACCGTTCTTCCTTGCAAAATCCAAAATCGTTTGTGTATTGAATCGGGTTGCATTGTCGGCCTTCCAACGAATTTCCCTGTGTCCGCCCCAAGGTCCCTGGTCGCTTTCGTTGATTTCAATGAGTTCTTTGCGGAACGATGTCCAAAAGCCCGCAGGCGCCATTTTAGCGCAAGAGGCGAGAAATACCAATGCGAAGATGAACGGATATGTTGCCTTCATGTTTTCAATAACGGGTTGTTGGCATATGTCTTTTCGTGAATTGCCTGCCCGACTACGTCATTCGGATGTTGGGTCGGGAAATTTTATTTCAGCAGTTTGCGGTTTTCAACTTCGAGCAGCACTTTCATCTGTTGGATGGCTATTTGGTTCAGTTTGATTAATCGCTCTTTTTGCGGAAGTCCTTCATTGATAAAAACAGCGTTGAGGTTTTCCATATTCGACAGGCATATCAGTTCGTTGATGGTGGCGTAATCGCGGATATTGCCCTTCAAATCGGGGTTTGCTTCGCGCCACTGTTTGGCCGTTGTCCCGAACATGGCCACATTGAGTACGTCGGCTTCGTTGGCGTAGATGATGCTTGTTTGTTGCGGTGTTAGTTCGGCAGGGATAAGGTTTTGTTTTACGGCATCGGTATGGATGTGGTAGTTGATTTTGGCAAGTTCGCGTTTGGCGCTCCAGCCGATTGATTTTTGTTCTTCAATTTTTAATCGCTTGAATTCGGTTACAAGGTACAGTTCAAATTCTGCCGAAATCCACGCAGCAAACTTGAAAGCAATATCCGAGTGTGCGTAGGTTCCTCCTCCGTAACGACCCGATTTTGAAGTCATACCGATAGCATCTGTTTCGGTAATCCATTTTTGAGGCGACATCCAAAAATGCGGTTTTGCCGACTCATTTTTAAACCCCTCATAAATGTGGGGGTTAAAATTCGGATTGTTCAGCATCTCCCATAAACCAAGATATTCTATTGTGCTGTATGTCCTTAACCACAAGCTGATTATCTGTGACGGATTTTCTTTGTCACGGACTTTGGCAATGTCAGTTAATGAAATGTAATCTTCCTGTTCTTTTTTGTAAAATACTATATCCGTATCTTTTACGGTTATCTTTGCCATAGGTGTTTGTTTTTATTTTTACAAATTTACGAAAAACTTGCGGTGAGCATTGTTTCTCATCCGTCATAGTTCATTGATGTAATTGTCTCGTTTTCTATTTCTATATCTAAGATATGGTCTTGTGAAAAGTCGTCTCCGCCCGAAATTTCTGCGTAAAGATTCCCGTTTTGTCCGACAATTATTCTCGCACTAAAAATTTCCAGAGTATCATACCAATCATCATTTGCTGTTTCTTCCGTATATTCACTAAGTTCCGAGTTGTAAAATTCTATCAATTCGTTTTTACAATCACCCAACCAGTATATGTAGCCGATGATTTTATCGGCATAATCTTCAAACTTGTGATTGCCGTACAGGTGAATTTCAATTTTGTCGTTCTTTACAACTTTGTTGAATATGACTACCTTTTTATTGATGATGCTAAACTTGCTATTGTCAGGTTTTGCAATTGCGAAGTCGGTCGGCAAAAGTTTAGTTTTTTCGTTTTTCCCGCTGAGTTTTCTTACGTCTTTAATGATGAAATTATTTTTATGTGATTTGGCTTTTTCTTCCAATACATAAAGCCTCGAAGCATTTTCCCTGTCAGTCAAATCGGCAGCAGACTTGAAAATTTCGTAGGCCGATTGATGAAAGCCGAACAAGGTGTATATATTCGAGAGGGTTAAGTCGTCGTTTTTGGTTCTGTTCGATTTTTCCATTTCTTCAAGTAAGTCGTATAGTTTTCCGACACTTTCTTTAGAACCTTTGGATTTCCTGAATTCGTTGGAAACCTCGATGTAATCTTTTGAAAAATTTTTATCCATTTGTTTTTTATTTATAGGGTTTGGCATTCGAGTCAAATTCCACCATCCATTCAATTCCGTATTTGTCTCTAAACATACCGAAATATGAACCCCAAGGGCTGTCGGAAATAGGCATTTCAATTTGTCCGCCTGCCGAAAGTCCATTGAATAATTTGTCGGCTTCTTCTTTGCTTTCCGCAGTGATTACGATTTTGCTCCTGTTCTCATTTTCGTTTGTTCGTCCCAACACTTCAGGAACATCATTCGCCATCAACATGCTATGCTTGCCAATAGGTAAAGCGATGTGCATTATTTTATTTGCTTCATGTTCTGCTACAGGAAATTCAGCGCTTGCAAGGTCTTTGAAACGAATAATCTTTGCGAACTCTCCGCCAAATACTGATTTGTAAAAGTTGAATGCTTCTTCGGCATTGCCGTTGAAGTTAACGTGTGGGTTGATACTTGCCATGATTTTAATTTTTAATTGTTATTCAATATAATTTGTATAAATGCTTTTAATATTCCATTTGTTGTCTTGGCGAGAAAGGAATAGGCTCAATCCCGTTGATTCAACTCTTAACCCGACGATGGCTCCGTCCAATCTCGTATTTAAACGTATATAATATTGCCAAGGCTTCACACACTCTTACCAATTCATTCCACTCTTTCAGATTTTTGTAATGGAATAGTCGGTCAAACTCCTCAAATAGTTGTTTGCGGATTTTGCCTTTGTCCACCGAATTGAGAAAACCTGTCAATTGCTCTATTGTTTCAAATTCGTATATCTGTTTCATATCTTTAAATTCTCCTTATTTTTCGTTATTTATTGCACTTCGGCGGCTGATAATGTTATACGGGATTTTTGAATCAATTCTCAATTTTTAAACTTAAATTACTTTTTTAACAAGTACTTACTATGAATTACGAACGCTTTTCTAAATCCGTGTACCAATAAATACGATAAGGCGATTTAGGTTGCATTTTTAGCCACTCGTGTATTTTTATTCGCTGGTAAGCCTCACTTTCCTCATCTTTGGGGTCTTCGCCTGCCCAATAAATATAACCTTGCATATAATTGAAGAACATATCGTCCCAACTGTGGAATAACTCCTGTAGTTTCTTACCTGCTGCAATGCAATAACTAATCGCTTCGTCATAAGATAAATAATCGGCAAGGTAACCAAGTGAAGCAATCCGAATCATACGTGCCATATCCCATGCTATCGCATTTTTACTTTGTCGCCATTCCAGTTCATAACGGTCGCCCTCGCTTAGGTTGTTTGGGTCACCGCCGAGTTTCACAATTTCTTCAATTATTTCCTTGGCTTGTTCCGCCGAACGTCCTGCATACAATTTCTCAAACTGGTCAAGCAAATCCTGTCTTACGTTTACTTTCCAAGATTCAAACAATGATTCGCGACAATTACCTGCAATCTCAGGTGACTTTATATCGCCGCCAAAAAGTTCGGAATCGCCCTCGCTTGATAGAGCAATAACAGCATTCACAGCATTAAACCACTTGATATTATCGGGCGCTTCTATTTTTGGTTTGCGAAATTCACTCCATTCGTTATCCAACAATTTGTCTACACGAGCAAAAATACCATTCCAAGTAATTTCGTCGAATGGATAAGTATTATGTTCGCCTTCGTCAAAGTGGTCAATTTCTACCGTAACGCAGTCGTAATCGCCAACCATTGGTGCAGAGTAGTATACGTTAGGAGTTGTCAATAAATTAATATATCAAATTGGAAGTATGATATAATTCCATTCTCCATGAAAATCATTTTTTACAATATTGATTTTGCTAAAATCTTCATCGCTTATTTTAATTCCTTTTTGATATTTTTTTTCATCAAGTTTTGCAGTTACAGTTAATCCGGTAGCAGTAGTCGTTCCGTCTATCAGACCGATAATAACGGCTAAGGAAGTCAATGGTTTTCCGCGCCAATTCATCGATATATACGAAAACAAACGATGCTCTATCTTATTCCATTTGCTTGTCCCCGCCGGAAAGTGGCTTACATGTATTGCTAATCCCGTATCATTGGCAAATTGTTGTAATTCACTTTTCCAAAGCCTGTTCCTTACTCCGTTGCTGCCGCCTCCGTCTGCGTTTATATATAATCTTGTTGCATTTTGGTATTCGTTTCTACCTTCGTTTTCCCACCATGTCCTAATG
>JAVBNP010000229.1:0-3003 GCA_031551455.1 Bacteroidales bacterium
TACCGGTCGAACGATATCCGTCATTTTGGTGATACGCGACATCACTCAACGAAAACTGAACGAAACGGAATTGATTCGCGCCAAAGAAAAAGCGGAAGAGGCCGACAAGCTGAAATCGGCTTTTTTAGCCAACATGTCGCACGAAATACGTACCCCGCTCAACGGCATTATCGGATTTCTCACCATTCTCGGTTCCGAAAACTTGACCCAAGAACGTCGGCATGAATTTACCGCCGTGGTCAACAACAGTTGTATGCAATTGGCCAAGTTGATTGATGACATCATCGACGTGGCCAAAATTGAGGCGAAGCAATTAAAAATTCATTCCGCTCCCGTTCACATCAACGAATTAATGAATGAGCTTCGGATATTTTTCGAAACCTATCTGCAAACCAAAAACAAAGATCATGTTGCGTTAATACTCGATACCGATGAATTTATCGATGATTGTGTTGCTTTTATCGATCCGATGCGGTTACGACAAATATTTACCAATTTGATCGGAAATGCCGTCAAATTTACCGAAAAAGGTTATATTCGTTTCGGATATCGGCAATCGTTGCCCAACATGTTGGAATTTACGGTGGAAGATACCGGCATCGGTATGCCTCCGGATCAATTGGGAATCATTTTCGAACGTTTTCGACAGATTGAAACGAATGATAATCGATATGGCGGCACGGGGCTCGGGTTAACTATTTCGCGGAGTCTTGTGCAAATGATGGGTGGCGATATGCAGGTGGAATCCATCGAAGGAACGGGTTCGATTTTTCGGTTTACCGTATCGTACATACCCGTTATTCCCGAAAAAGAACGCTCCGTTTGAAAAACAGACTCTATGCTTTTTGCGCCCGAATCATTCTCCATTTATCGTTGATGTCTTTTTGAATCGCAATGTCGGAATAACCGAAACTTTTCAAAACGGCGGCTGTTTCTTCGGGATACGCTTCATTGATTTCGAAAAACAATTTTCCTCCATCGGTTAACCGTTTTAATCCGAATGCGGCAATGCGTTTGTAAAAAATCAACGGATCGTCGCCCGGCGGGAACAACGCCGAATGCGGTTCGTATTCCGTCACGTTGGGCTGCATCAATCGTTTTTCGGATAGAGCCACGTACGGGGGATTACTTACAATGACATCAAAATATTTCTCGGAAAAAAGATTGTCCGTGTCGTTCGATAAAATATCTCCGGCCGTGAAACGAATCGTTGCGCCGTTGATCTTCGCATTTTCGTTTGCAACGGCCAACGCCGATTCGGAAATATCCGTTGCCCAAACTTCGGCATCGGGAAGATTTACCGCCAAGGATACGGCAATGCATCCGCTTCCGGTACCGATATCGAGAATTTTCGGGCTTGCGGAGGTGTATTCTTTTACGATCATATCCGTCAATTCTTCCGTTTCCGGGCGGGGAATCAATACATCGGACGTTAGTTTAAACGTTCGTCCGTAAAACTCCGTTTTCCCCATGATGTATTGTATCGGTCGGTATTTGCGAAGTTCGTCAACCGCCGCGTAGAGTCGCGTTTCGTCCGAAGAAGATAGTTCCTTATCGGGGTGCAACCGGATATCCGCGGGCGACATATCGAAATAATCGCGAAACAAGATACGAACAAACGCATCCGTTTCCGTTATCGGATAATAATCGATCAATCGGCTGCGAATATCGGATATGATTTGATGAACGGCGGGCATTTCAAATTTGGAGATTAAAATACGACTTGATTACTCGTGGTGGTTATCTTTTTTTCCGATTTTTTTGATCCCCAAGATGACGGCCAAAACGATCCCGACGATCACTCCCACGATCAACAATTTTCCGATAAGTCTTCCGAAGGCATATCCGATATCATATGACCGATCTTTTTTCGAATTCGTGAATTGTCGTAAATCGGATTCATCTACCGTAAAGCCGAAAGAATTGAAAAAGTGATCTTTTTTCGACAACATTTCGGCCCTGTTTTCGGAATTCACGAAAAAATTAAGCGCAACCAACTTATCGTTAACAAAGAAAAATCTCATAAATCTTACATCGGGAATGTCCGGATCGGGGTCCAGCGTGTATTCGATTTCCATGCCTTTTTGCCCGTTCACTTCAAATTGTTCTTGATGAACCAGCCGGCCTCCCGACTCTTTGAGCGCTCCGGTTACGACTCCGTCGTAGAATTTGTCGAGTCCGCCTTCTTTGACTTGAAAGTCATTCTTATTTGCATAGTCGCCGATGATGACAATGTAATAAGCGCTTGAATCGATATGTACAAAGGTTTCTTGGCCCATAATGGTTTTTGCATCGGGTTGAGTCGGGAAATCGATGGTTGCGAAATCGTCCAAGTTTTGTCGATGTGTTGATTGGCCGAAAGAAAAGAATGCCGGGGAAAGAAGAAGGAAAAACAAAAGAAATGGAGTTCTCATAGAACAAAGTTTATTTTAAGCGGTAAAAGTAAACCGAATATTTGTATAAACTTACGGAATTCGGATAGGATTACGACGAAACTTATCGATCCATCCATTCTTTGAAAGCCGCCACGCGTTCCCTGCTGACCAATAGGTTGTCATTTTCGGCTTGATTCGCAAGAATGATTTTTAATCGATTTGACGAATAAGCGATAATGTCCCGAATGGCATAAAAATTAACGATGATGTTCCGGTTGATTCTGAAAAACAATTTCGAATCGACCATTTGTTCCACCTTGTCGAGCGAATAATCGATCGGATAACTCTTTCCCGTATCGACGAGCATAAAATTGCATCGTTCCCGAATGTAAAAATACCAAACGGATGTTGTCGGTACCGACTTGAAGTGGTCGCCGATTTTGATCAAAAACCGTTCTTTTATTTTGGGTTGCAATTGACCGATAACGGATTCAAATGCCATATCGATCGTTTTTCGATCGTGAAGAAGTTTAAATTTATCGACGGCATTTTTCAACTCGTTGCGGGCAATCGGTTTCAGCAGATAATCGACACTGTTCACCTTGAAAGCTTTCAAGGTATATTTGTC
>JAVBNP010000301.1:0-38395 GCA_031551455.1 Bacteroidales bacterium
GACGTCCGCACAAAACCCACACGGCCAGTCCCCACCCACTCACCGATCCCGCCTGACGCCATATGACCGGTTTGGGGGTTGCCCGGTATATGACCAAAACCCGGCGCAACCCGATAAAAATACGACATCAACATCGTACCATTTGAGGCGAATTATTTTTTATACTTCTTAAGGACAAAATCACATCTCTTTGAATACATATATTTATGAAAATCAATAATTTTATATTTTTCTGCATTGCATGCATGTTGCTCGATGCCGCTTTCGGAAATCTTCAAGCGCAATGGCAAACTTCGGGAAGTAATATTTATTACAATAACGGAAATGTGGGAATCGGAATTACCTCTCCCTTGGCAAGATTACATATCAACAGTAATCATGATTCAGATGCTGCGATCTTAGCAACATCTTCAGAGAATAATAAATTAATTGTAAGAAGCGGATTGACACAACCGGCTTATTGCAAAACCTTTAGTATTATTCATGATTTTAATGGCTTTAGGAACAATGGGTTTATTAACTTTCATAGAGGTGGTGCCGAAAGTGAAGGATATTTAGTATTTGGATCAAATGGAATCGAAAGGATGTGCATCTATTATAACGGCAATGTTGGCATAGGAACAACCCAACCCGGTTATAAACTCGATGTGGTAGGAACCGTTCGGGCGCACGAAATAGTGGTGAACACCCAAAACGGCGGCGCCGACTTTGTCTTTGCCGACGATTATCGCTTGCGGCCGCTACACGAAGTAGAGCGCTTCATTACGAAAAACAAGCATTTTCCCGAAATCGCTCCCGCAGCCGAGATGGAACAAACGGGATCGAGGTGAGTGAAATGCAGATTAAATTGCTGCAAAAGGTAGAGGAGTTGACACTGTATGTGATAGAACAAGAGAAACGAATGGAGGCACAGCAAGCAACAAATCAAAAACAAAACGAAATGATTGAAGAATTGAGGAATGAAGTTTTAAGACTGAAACGCAACGAATAATATCACTTCATTCGAAATGATTTCTATTACGCAAAGGGATGATTGTTAAATAAATTTGTTTTGAGCATGAAAATAAATTTGATCATATATCTGTTGTTGTTTATATCTTTTGAGAAAGATGCAATAGGACAGGGAAAAACAGTGTTCAAATATCCGTATAAAATCGCATCGGTAACTTGTACGGCATCCACAGGCCAATATGTTATCTCGAGTCGGGAAGAGTTTCGTACATACTGCAAAGACCATACAAGTATCAATTTTTTCGAAAAGACATTACTTGGTTTAGTATTACCCGTGGATGTGAAAATGCCCGAAGTGAGTTTTGAATTGGTGGAAAATATCGAAACAAAAACAATTCATTTTACGGCAAATTATTTTGACAGCAGTTATTCCGACAGAAAAGACGTAACGACAAAAGCGATTTGGCTGGTTATTAATAAACCGCCTCAAGGTTATCAAATAATATTTGATTTAATCAATAAACGTTATTAAAACATGAAAAATTATTATCGATATTTATTGAAGTATACACTATTCAACAGTGTTTTCTAATAAGAAAAATCAACCGATTACAAAAAAGTTGTTTTTTGTAAATCAATTATAACCAAGCAAACATGCTTTCAAGATAGGGCACACTGTCATAATTGACTGATAGGCAACTGTATTAATCTTATTGAAGATAAGCTCTAATGTCATAAAAAAAATTGAAAATGAAATTCTTAATTATTTTATTGTTGACATGCTGTTGCGGAATCGGATGGTCGCAACCTTGCAAAGAACATTTTGTGGATCAAATCATCAAGACATTCGAGAAGAAACAAAAAAAGCATGTACGAATTGCGGAAAAGGAAATTAAAAAACTGTATGGGTCCGATTGGCAAAAACCCGACAGCATTAAGTATATGCCGATTCCCATGATTCTTTTTTCCAAATCCGTTAAAGGAAAAGAGACAATTGACAGCACTTCATTGTTGTGCTATTTGGACGGATCCAAAATTTATTACGATGATATCTATGTACATACCAATTCAACACTGATAGGCTGCATCAGTTTCCTTTCGGCAAAACAATTGTTCCGTACCGAGATAAACATAGCGGTGTTTGATGCTCTCAAAAAAATAAAACCGGATTACGTTTTCAGAATCGGTGATTCGATTTTTTATTGTTTGATTAAAAACGGGGAACTGTACGTCCTCGAAAGCAACAACGACAACCAACAATACATGTTATGTTCTCTTGTTGACTTTATGCGGAACAGAATGTTGATATCGACAAATTTTATGAGAAGCAAAGACAAGGAAATCGTATATCCGCGATATTGGAGAAATTTTTATGTATTAACCGGCAAAATCATTAAAGAAAAACAATTGTAAACGAAAAGTGGCATCGATAAATTAAAACAATTTTGCCGGATTTATTTGAGTAAATTTCATCGGAACCGTTAATTTTGCCGTTATTAAAACCTCGCCGACGGAACATGATCACATCCTATCCGTCGGCAGGTTTATTTATTCATAAAAGTGGTTTAATACCCCGACCCTCTGGGTCGGAAACAAAAAAAACCTTTGGTCTTGATACCTCGGGGCTCTGCCCTGGGGTTATTCATTCATGAAAATCATCGGCGTCAAATTTCAAAATCTTAATTCGTTAAAAGGCGTTCACGAAATTCGTTTCGACGAACCACCTTTCAGCGAAAGCAATCTTTTTGTGATTACCGGTCCCACGGGCGCGGGAAAAACAACGATATTGGACGCCATCACCGCGGCATTGTACGGACGCGTGCACCGCCACGATCGGGATGCATACGAAAGCATGACGCGGCATACCTTCGAATCGTTTTCCGAAACGGAATTCGAAGCGGGCGACATGATATACCGCGCCCGTTGGTCGGCCAAGCGGGGCAAGCGACAGCCGGCGGACGCGAAGCCGAAAATCGAAATGGAACTGAGCAATGCCGTCACCGGAGAAATACTCGCATCGGGATCGCTCCGGATCGTGCAACAACAAATCGTCGATGTTTGCGGATTGGACTACGATCAGTTTCTTCGTTCGGTGATGCTTTCGCAAGGCGATTTCACCCGTTTTCTGAAAGCAACCGAAAGCGAACGGAGCGAACTGCTCGAAAAGATTACCGATACGGGTATTTATTCGCAAATCTCCTCGTTCGTATTCGAAAAAGCGAAAGCCGAGCAAACCGAATTGCAACGTCAATTGTCGCGGCTGAACGATGTCCGTTTGCTCACCGATGAGGAATTGACGGCTTTTCGCGAACATTCGGCCGAGCTGTCGAAAAAAGAAAAAGCCTTGTCGGCGGAAAAAGCGGTATACCTTGAACGGCTGCACCGACTCGATAAAATGGAAGCGCTTCGAAACAAAAAGCGGGAATTGTCGGCAGAAGCGGATAAATGCCGTGCGGAGTACGAAACCGACCGACCGATGTTCGAACGCTTGTTCCGACACAAAAAGGCGGCGGTTTTCAAACCCGCGTTGGCGGAAACGGACGCTCACCGAAAAAACATCGACGACACGCTCCGAAACATGACGCTTCTCGAAGAAAAAATCCCCGAACTGCAAAAGGTCTTCGATACGGCTTTTACGGAATTTTCCGAAGCCGAAAAAGAAGCGGAAGCGGCCGCAACCCGTTGGAAAAATGAAGAACCGACGATGATCGATGTCGAAAAACGGGACGTGCAAATCGAAAATCGAAAAAGTCGAACGGCTCAAGCGGAAGAATCGGTACGATCGGCAACTTCGGCGGTTGAACTGCTGCAAAAAGAGCTGAACGAAAAAGAAACCGAGGCAACCGGTTTGGCGAACGACACCGAACGATTAACGGTTTGGTTGTCCGTACACGAACGGGAGGCCGGGTTGGAACGTATGATCTCCGAGTTTGCCTTGCATGCGAAAACAGCGGAAACCGTAACGGAAAACATTCGAAAAACATCGGAGGAACAAGCGCGTCTCCGAAAACAAGCGGAAAAGGAAGCCGGCGAATCGGCAACACTTGCGGAAAAGCGAACAGCCGTCGGGAAAGCCTCGGATGAAACGATCCGACAAATCGAATCGTTAAACGAGGAACTGAAAACCGTATTGGCGGGAACCAAGTCGGAAAATTCGGAAGCGGAACTTGCCCGGCTTCCGGGCTTGATCGCTTTATGCGAACGGCAAGCGGAATCGGCCGAAAAAATCGCAACGGCGGATCGACGAGGCGAAGAACTTGCCACGGCAAAACAGCACATCGAAAAACAAATCGTCGCAAAAACCGAATCGATTGAAAAGTTAACCGAAGCATACGATCAAGCACGGGAATATTTGGCCGTATTGTCCGAAAACGTAAAGTTGCAACTGTTGGTACGTAAATACGAAGAGGATCGGAAAGCGTTGGAACCGGGTAAAGCTTGTCCGTTGTGCGGTTCCGTGCATCATCCTTTCGCGGAAACCGATTATCGTAATCGTGCCGACGAAACAGAGGTGCAACACGCGGAACAACAACAGAAGGTCGAATCGCTGACGCAACAAATCAATGCCGAAAAAATCGCTTTGCAAAAGTTGCAAAATCAAGCGGAAAATACCGGCGAACAACAAAAAGACAACACCCGCGATCGTCAAAAAGCCGTCGACGCTTTTGATACGGTCAACCGACAATTACCGAAACCGTTAGATATCGAAAAACCGGGGATCATTGCCGCGGTGATCGACAATAAAAAGAAAAGATTGGCGGAATTAAATCAACAAATTTTTTCCGCAAGAAGTATCGAAAAACAAATCCGCGATTCGGAAAACAAAATGCATCAATTGAAGGAGGAATTGGCGGAAATCGACGGCAACATAAATCAATCCCGACTGAAAACGGAATATATCCGCATGTCGCTTACCGAACTCGGAACGGATACGGAACGCTTGCAAAACGAGTACGAAAGCGTAACGCGTCGATTGTCGGAAATGTTGGAACCGTTTCAAATGACGTTTCGCCCCGACGAAGTTCGAATGATTCTCTCCGACTTGCAAAAATGCTTCGAACGATTTGTCGAAACGCAAAACGAATTGCGGCAAAAAACCGTTTTACTCGGCGAAACCAATGTGGAACTGCTCAATATCCGTAAAAATATCGGCGAAAAAACGGAGTTGTTGAAGCGTTCGGTATCGGAACACGCTTCGGAACAAACCGAATTGAAGCGGTTGGAGGAAGAACGTTTCGCGTTTTTCGGCAATAAAGATCCCCGAACGGAACGCCAACGCCATGCGCAAATGCTGCAATCGACCAAAGATCGATCGGATCGGTTGCGAAAAGAGGTTGAAGAGAAAAAACAAACGTTGGAGACAGCCAAAAGCCGACGCGATCAATTAACGGCCGACGCGCAACGTTTGCGGCAATATGTCGACCAACTGTCGGAAACGCTTTTGCGCAATATCCGTACGGAAGGAATCGAATCGTTGGAAATATTGCGCGAACATATTTTGCCGAACGAAGAAGCGGAACGCATCGATCAATTGCATCGGAATTCCGAACAACGAAGAACCACCGTTGCGCGCTTGCTTGAGGAAACGGAAAAGGAACTGCGCATGGAAACCGAGGCGGGAACAATCGACGAAACTCGCGAAACATTATCCGAAGCCGCGGAACGATCGGAAAAATCATTATCGGAACTGTATCGGGAAGCGGGACGAGTGTCGCAAATCATCGCTTCGGAAGAGGAAAACCGAAAACTGCACGGACAATTGACGGACGATATCGAAGCGCAACGACGGGAAACCGGACGTTGGGAAAAATTATCGAAATTGATCGGTTCCGCCGACGGGAAAAAATTCAGTCGCTTCGCTCAAGGACTGACGCTCGAACGGCTCGTTCAACTTGCCAATCGACACATTGCGGAACTCACCGACCGATATGTCATTCAAAAAACACCCAGACGCGATTTGGAATTACGGATTGTCGATAAATATCAAGCGGATATTGTTCGCCCGACAACGAGTTTGTCCGGAGGCGAGAGTTTTTTGGTCAGTCTTGCCTTGGCTTTGGGGCTTTCGGAATTGGCCGGACGCAAAACCCGCATCAACTCGCTCTTTATCGACGAAGGTTTCGGAATGCTCGACGCCGATGCTTTAGAGGTGGCCGTATCCGCACTCGAAAACCTGCAAGCCCGCGGTAAAACGATCGGCGTCATTTCGCATGTGGAAGCGCTAAAGGAACGCATCGGAACACAGATACAAGTCATCAAACAACAAGGCGGATACAGCAAAATCGAAATTATCGGTTACGGGCGAAAATATCCGACGGATTACTAATATAAGGATTCAATAACTCAAAAATCAATCAGCTTAAAAATAAATATGTAACAATGGCGGATAATGTGATTGTTTGTTCGATGTTGTTAAAATTATAAGTTGTCCTTACAGGACGCGTTTTTGTGTGATATGCCACCCGAGGCGTTGCCATCGGACTGAAATAAATTAGCCTTTCAGGCTGATATTCTTTCCGTAACCGGGCTGAAAGCCCGGCTTAATTCAGCCCACCGGCAATGCCTCGAGTAAGGTAATTTTTTGAATTTCCGGCGCACCGGAAGTGCAATTTATACTAAACCATGATCAAATTTGAGTAAAATTGATCGTGAAAAGCAATACCTAACAGGTTTTTGAAACCTGTTAGGTATCCATTTTGATAGCGACTTGGTATTAATCGAATCAAACTACTTAATTTAAACAATTTCTCAGACTTTATATATCCGAATCAATGCGGGTTCTTTTATTCGCGATGTCGTGAACACTTTCGCTCCCGTCGGTGTTGCATATTCACGACGTCACGTAAATATTCTCTTACATAAATATGTTAGGTTTGCCGGATTTTAGAACAATCAAAAATCATCAATCAAAAATTGACAATTACTTATATTGAGATACCTTTGCGCGACGAAAAACAATCCGTCAAATTATCTGATTTGTAATACCGCCATCCAATCGTCGCATGCTGGATTTCACCAAAGGTAAACCTTGGAAGTTGTTGCTTCAATTTGCCGTTCCGATGCTGATCGGAAACGTGTTGATGCAACTTTACAATGTTGCCGACACCTATATCGTCGGCAATTACATCGGTCCCGAAGCATTGGCCGCGGTGGGTGCTTCCATGCCTGTATTGTTCGCGTTGGTATCGTTCATTATCGGTATTACCATGGGATGCACCATTATCGTTTCCCAATATTTCGGAGCAAAAGACATGGTCAACGTTCGGCGTGCCGTCGACACTGTGGTTATTTTCGTGATCTGCGCGGCATTACTCATCATGGTTATCGGGTTGTTTTTATGCGACCCGTTACTGAAATTAGTCAAAACCCCTGTCGATGTGTTCGAGGGTGCACGCATATTTCTTCAAATCATGCTGGTCGGAATGCTTCCGTTATTCGGAATTAATTGTTTAAGCGCGATCTTGCGCGGCGTGGGCGATTCCAAGACTCCTCTTTATTGCATGATTTTTTCGTCAATTCTGAACATTGTTCTGGTCATGTTATTTGTTCCCGTTATGGGTTGGGGAATTGCAGGCGCAGCGTGGGCTACCTTGTTGGCGCAACTCATTACGGTGATCGTGATGATCGTATGGTTAAACCGAACAAATCCCGTCATCAACATTACCTTTCGTAAACTTTCCTTTGATTGGTCCATTTTTCGGAGCAGCGTACGCATAGGATTTCCCAACGGAATACAACAGGCATTGGTTGCCGTCGGCATGATGGCCTTGTTGGGCATCGTTAACGAATTTTGCACGGAAAATAGCGACGTATTGGTCGCATATTCGGTTGCCAACCGCATCGATTCGCTGGTTTCCGCGCCGATAATGACATTTTCCATCGCCATTGCCGCTTTCGTCGGGCAAAACATCGGCGCGCAAAAACAATACCGAGTTTCCTACGGTTTACGATCCACGCTCATAATGTCCACCGGGATTACGGTTGTTATGTCTGCCGCAATCTTTTTCTTCGCCCGCACCATCATGAGGTGGTTTGCCCCGGAAGCCGGACCGGATGTGATCGACATCGGCGGTCGTTATCTGATGATCATGGGCGCCTTTTACGTTGTTTTCTCGACCATGTTTGTCTTTAACGGAGTGATGCGCGGAGCCGGCGATACGCTGGTGCCGATGTTCATCACCCTTTTGTCTCTGTGGCTGGTGCGTATCCCCGTAGCCTCCGTTTTGTCCAAACACATGGGTCCCGACGGCATTTGGTGGTCGATTCCCATAGCATGGGGCGTCGGAGCATTGTGCGCCTTTTTATATTATCGTTCGGGACGGTGGAAAAACAAAGGCGTGGTAAAGCAACCCGTTGAACCGGCGGAACCGGCGCCGGATGTTTCGGCATTGGTTTGAAATCATTCATGACCCATTTTCAATATATAAAGTCTAATTAATTTTTAAGATATAAACCTGTTAGGTTTTTGAAATCTAACAGGTTTTGACCGGTTTTATTTGAAATTATTTATTGTAACTTATATAAAATCAAGATGTATCGATTGACGGTATTTTTTCTTTTTTCGGTCCCGTTCGTATGTTCGATCGGCGCGCAGCCGTTATACACGGCGGAAGATACCGTTATTTTTCGGCGATTTTCGGAGTATGCGAAACAAGGCGATATCGATATCATCCAAACGGCACTCTTTTTTACGGATACACCATATGTCGGCGGAACGTTGGAAGGTGATTCCGTGGAAAGGCTGCGCGTAAATTTGCATGAATTCGATTGCACCACGTTTTCGGAAACCGTTATTGCTTTGTATTTGACGCAACAAAGCGACGATCCGAGCTTTCGAACCTTTTGCGATATTTTGCAACGAATCCGTTATCGCGACGGAATTTTAAACGGCTATTTGTCGCGTCTGCATTATGCTTCCGATTGGTTGGACAATAACCGACAAAAAGGCATATTTTCCTTGTCGAAATTGTCGCAGTGTCAAACGTTTGTGCCCGATGTGTCGTTTATGTCAACGCATTGCGACAAATATCCCGCATTAAACGATCGACCCGGTTGGTGCAAAGCAATGAAGGAAACGGAAAAACAAGTCAATGCATTACGAATTTGTTATATTCCCAAAGACCGGGTGAAAGCTTCGGAACCCGAACTCCGAAACGGCGACATTATCGTCATCACCACGCACATTAAAGGTTTGGACGCGGCGCACATGGGCTTTGCATTAGTACGAAACGGATCCGTATATTTGCTTCATGCTTCGTCGGAAGCCAAAAAAGTAATCGTAACCGGCGAAACATTACATGAATATTTGGCGCGGCGCAAGAATCATTCGGGAATTATTGTCGCAAGAACGGTAACGGACGAAAAATAAGGATATACGATCCGGCGATGATCGAATGTCGGTGACATTTTTTTCGATAAATCATCTTTTGTATCATTTTTGCTATATTTGTCAGAAAGTCAAATCGTATTTCATTTCGAATACGATTTGATAAATCAAATCAAAAATTGTAATTAACCTTAAAATGAAAACGTTATATTTCATCCTCATATCGGTAATGGTCGGATTTAATGCCTCGGCGCAATCGGCCGAAAAGGTGAAATGGTATACCATCGAGGAAGCGCAAAAACTCAATGCCAAGTCTCCCCGAAAAATCATGGTTGACGTGTATACCGATTGGTGCGGATGGTGCAAAAAAATGGATGCGGAACCCTTCAATCATCCGGTCATCGCAAAATACATCAACGAAAATTTCTATCCCGTGAAGTTTGACGCCGAATCATCTGCGCCGGTTGAGTTCGGCGGACACACTTTTACAAATGAAAGTACCGGAGCGCGTTCGACGCATCAATTTGCAGCGGCGTTGCTTAACGGAAAAATGTCGTATCCTTCGGTGGCTTACCTCACCGGAAAGTTGGAAATGATCGGCGCCGTTCCGGGTTTTTACACTCCCGCGCAAATTGAACCGTTGTTGCATTACATTGTCGAAGAAAAATACAAGGACAATGTAAGCTTGGAGGATTATCAAAAAACCTTCGTCAGCTCGCTGGCAAAAAAATAAATTACATCTCTGCGATTTTTTCGGCCGCTTCTTCCATCAGCCAACGCGGAGTGGAAGTGGCACCGCATACGCCGACATTTTTGATTCCCGCAAACCATGACGCATTCAATTCGTCGGGCGTTGCGATCATGTATGTATGCGGATTAGCGCGTTTGCAAACTTCGTAAAGCGCTTTGCCGTTCGAACTTTTACTGCCACTGACAAATACCACCGCATCGTGTCGACGGGCAAAATTCGTCAATTGCGGTTCGCGATTCGAGACCTGCCGACAAACGGTATCGTATACTTTGAACGGAATATCGGTTCCGATTTGCAGCTTTTCCCGCTCACGATCGATTGCGGTTCGAATGCCTTGCAACCCTTCGACGGTCATGGTGGTTTGCGCAAACAAATATACCGGCCGACGTACGTCAATACGATCAACCTCCGACTCGGAATTGATCACCACGGCCATATCCGAGGTCTGTCCCACCAATCCGTTTACTTCGGCATGCCCCGGTTTGCCGTAAATCACCACTTGTCCGTTGTCGGTTTGTGATTCGATATAAGCTTGGTGCACTTTTTTTTGCAGATTCAGAACCACGGGGCAGGTTGCATCCGCTAAGGAAATATGATTATCGGCGGCCGTTCGGTACGTTTCGGGAGGTTCGCCGTGTGCACGGATCAATACTTTGGCATCGTGCAGTTTTCGGAATTCGTAGTGATTGATGGTGCGCATGCCGCAACGATTCAACCGCGCCACTTCGGGCTCGTTATGCACGATATCGCCCAAACTGAACAACTCTTGTCCGCGTTGCAATTCATCTTCGGCCATTCGTATGGCACGAACCACACCGTAACAAAATCCGGAATCGGGATCTATCTCGACATTCACAATAAAAACGGTTTATGGTAATCGATAACCAATTATCGTGCCGATATATATCCGCGTTTTATCGAAAAACGGGCAAAACGGAGCGGATCATATAACGAATCTCACCGTAAGGTAACAGGCGGCAACAATAAACACAAATCGAAGAATTCGGTAAATTTGCGCCAATATCGAATGCGGGTTTTTCCTCAGAAGCCATGTAAAAAAAATAAACAACAGAGTCCCTGCGATTATGGGAACAGCTTGATAAACGGGATTTCCGGAAAAGTATACCGCCACGGGGCCCGATTTACCGCCGATGATTCCCAATGCTCCGGGTTTATAACTTTGAACTATCCGCAAAAAAAGTCCGCCCAACCAACACACGATGAGCCCCGCCCAACTCAAAGCATCGATAATTACGTCAAATGTTGTTCTCTTTTTCATAAGCCGAAAATTTATCGTGAAAACAAGAAATTTCGATCAATAAGCCGGTACTTATACTTATTCCACCAGCAATTGAAACGCTTTTTCCATCGCCTTTTCCAACCCGTCGACATCTTTACCGCCGGCCGTTGCAAAAAATGCTTGTCCGCCGCCGCCGCCCGCCATTTCTTTGGCTGCTTCGCGCACCGTGTTTGAGGCATTTTTTCCTTCGGCAACCAGGGCGTCACTCAAAGCAATGGTCAACGTCGGCTTGCCGCCGAAATCGCTTCCGGCAATGAATACAAGCCGTTCAAATCTGCTTTTCAATTTAAATGCCAAATCCTTGATCGCATCGGGAGCAAACGAGGTCTTGAAACGGATCACGTTGATGCCGTTAATTTCTTCCGCATTGTCGACCAACGTGTGTTGAAATTCATCTATTCGTTGGCGCACGGTATCCTCTATCTGTTTCTTCAACTCGTGATTTTCTTCCACGGCTTTTTTCAAGGCCTGCATGAACGAAGGCGAGTTATTGAATACTTCGCGAACTTGGCGAATGACGTCTTCCTGCGCATAAACAAATTGTTCCGCTTTTTCGGCCGAGATGGCTTCGATGCGTCGAATACTGGCCGCAATGGCACTCTCGGAAAGTATTTTGAACATTCCGATTTGTCCCGTCGCTTTCACATGCGTACCGCCGCAAAGTTCGACGGAATCGCCGAATCGGATGGCGCGTACCCGCTCGCCGTATTTTTCGCCGAAGAGCGCCATGGCTCCCATGTTACGGGCTTCGTCAATCGGAATATTGCGATATTCGTCCAACGAAGCATTTCCGCGAATCATCTCGTTCACGCGTTTTTCCACGGAACGAATTTCTTCATCGGTCATTTTTTGAAAATGTGAAAAGTCGAACCGCAGATAATCCGGTCCCACCAACGATCCCTTTTGTTCCACGTGCGTGCCCAACACTTCGCGCAAAGCAAGATGAAGCAAGTGCGTACCCGAATGGTTGGCTTCGGTGGCGCGGCGTTTATCGAGATTGACCACCGCCAAGAAATCGGCATCTGAGTGTTCCGGTAAACGGTCGACAATGTGCACGTTCAAGTTGTTCTCTTTCTTGGTGTCGATCACCAGAATACATTCGAACTCGGATTTAATGTAACCCGAGTCGCCGACTTGCCCGCCGCTTTCGGCATAAAACGGAGTGGCGTCGAACACCAATTGATATTGTTCCTTGCCTTTGGAGGTGACTTTTCGATAACGGAGAATACGAATGTCGGCTTCAGTATAGTCGTATCCGACAAAGCGCGTTTCTTCGCCCGAGGCCAATTCCACCCAATCGCCGGTATCGACGGCAGCCGCGGCGCGCGAACGATTTTTTTGAGCAGCCATCTCGATTTCGTATTCTTTTTTGTCGTAATCGAGGTGATGTTCGCGCAAAATCAACTCGGTAAGATCGAGCGGGAATCCGTATGTGTCGTACATCTCAAATACCGCTTTTCCTCCGATGGACGTTTGTTTCTTTTTTCCGGCATCGGTAATAATATCCTCAAGCAACGAAATACCGGTGGAAAGCGTCCGAAGAAACGATTGTTCTTCTTCTTTGATAACCCGTTCGATCAGTGTTTGCTGTGCTTTCAGTTCGGGATAGGAATCGCCCATGGTACGTACCAATACGGGAACCAACCGGCATAAAAAAGGTTCCGTTTGACCGAGAAAAGTGTATCCGTAACGCACGGCACGACGCAACAGGCGGCGAATAACGTATCCCGCTTTGTTGTTGGACGGAATTTGTCCGTCGGCTATCGAAAACGAAATGGCGCGGATGTGATCGGCTACCACGCGCATGGCAATATCGGCGGGTTCGCTTTCGCCGTAATGGATGTTGCACAACGACGATATTTCCTTAATGATGTCTTGGAAAAGATCGATATCGTAGTTGGATGTTTTTCCTTGAACGATGCGACACAAGCGTTCGAAACCCATTCCCGTATCGACGTGCTTGGCCGGCAACACTTCCAATTCGCCCGAAGCTTTACGGTTGTATTGAATGAATACCAAATTCCAAATTTCGATTACTTGCGGATCGTCTTGGTTGACGCGTTCGCGACCGGATATTTTGGCGCGTTCTTCGTCGGGACGCGAGTCGTAATGAATTTCCGAACACGGTCCGCACGGCCCCGTTTCGCCCATTTCCCAAAAGTTATCCTTCTTTTTCCCGTACAATATACGATCTTCCGGAAGGTATTGTTTCCACAGATCGTATGCTTCGATATCGGCGCCGACGCCGTCCTCTTTCGAAGCTTCGCAAACCGTGGCGTACAAACGATTTTTATCGATTTTTAAGACTTCCGTAAGATATTCCCATGCCCAAGCAATGGCTTCTTTTTTAAAATAATCGCCGAACGACCAATTGCCCAACATTTCGAATAAAGTGTGATGGTACGTGTCGTGTCCCACTTCTTCCAAATCGTTGTGCTTTCCGCTTACGCGAAGACATTTTTGACTGTCGGCTACACGCGGATACACGATCGGACTGTTGCCCAAAAAGAGGTCTTTGAACTGATTCATCCCCGCGTTGGTGAACATCAACGTAGGATCGTTCTTTACGACCATCGGCGCCGACGGTACGATATGGTGTTGTTTGGATCGGAAAAAATCCAAGAAATAGTTTCTTAACTCGTTGGAGGTCATTATATCTAATTTTTCTAAATAAGCATTTAATTTTCCGCAAAATTAACGAAATATGTGATGATTTAATATCGACGAACCATGATTTACATTTTGGTTGACAAAGAAGGCGATGACGAACGTTTTGAAATGCATTTCATGCACCGGCATTGCCGGTCGCCGATACCGCGCACCCTCGATTGAAAAACACGTATTTTGCATGCTTTTTATGATGTCTTGATACCGGATAAGGCAATTTTTCGAAAGAATTTTCGTTTTGAATGAAACTTTTTACTTTTTTTTCCGTAAAATTTATCCGGTTCGGCAACGGTACCTCGATGTTTGACAAACATTCAAATATAAATAATTGTTAAAAATTTTGGCAGGCTTGACAAATTGTTTTAGTTTTGCCGACGCGTAAAAAAACAGATATATAAAAATGGCCAAAATCAGATATCGGTATAACCCTGATTCATTAAGTTATGACAAGGTAACCACCAGTATTAAGAGAACGCTTATTAAAGCATTTACGTTTTTTACCGCTACGCTGGCAATGGCGGTTGTATACTACATCATTTATTCGCATTTTTTCGATACGCCGAAGGAACGAATACAGGCACGTGAACTGGATCAAATGGAATTTTTCGTCACCAAGGTCGTTAATCAACGACTGGACCAAATGGAAGTGGTGCTTGAAGATATGCAGCAACGCGACGATAATATTTATCGTACGGTTTTCGAAGCAGAACCCATTCCTCAATCGGTGCGACAAGCCGGTTTCGGGGGTGTGAACCGTTACGAATCGTTGGAAGGTTATTCCAACTCCGATTTGATGATCGAAACCAACAAACGAATCGACAAGATTGCCAAGCAAATGTATATTCAATCGAAGTCGTATGACGAATTGATTGATAAAGCCAAGAATCAAGAACAAATGTTGCTCAGCCGTCCGGCCATACAACCCGTATCCAATAAAGATTTGAAACGTACGGCATCGGGTTACGGTTGGAGGATGCACCCGATTTACAAGACCATGAAATTTCACGACGGAATGGATTTTACGGCGCCCACGGGAACGGATATTTATGCCACGGGCGACGGAGAAGTTACCGAAGTGGGAGTTTCGGGAGGTTACGGCAATCGAATCATTGTCGATCACGGATTCGGTTATCAGACACTTTACGGTCACATGGACGCATTTAAAGTAAAAGTCGGCGATAAGGTAAAACGCGGACAAATTATCGGACTCGTCGGAAATACGGGAGTTTCGTCCGGGCCGCACTTGCATTACGAAGTGCACAAAAACGGCAAAGTGGTGAATCCCGTCAGTTACTATTATAATGATTTAACGCCCGAAGAATACGCCAGAATCTTGGATTTGGCTAATGTGGGCAAAACTTTCGATTAACGCATGAATGCCCGGGTTAAAACGGTAACGGTTTCGCCCGATAATCTGCATTTGGCGTCACAAGCGGATATGTCGTCGACTTTTGCTCGGTATGCGGCATTCAAACACAAGCAAGATATTTCGCAAAAGTTGTATTATCGCATCAGCGAGGTTGCCGACATGTTTGGCGTACAAGCTTCCACCATTCGTTTTTGGGAAAAAGAATTCGATATCATTAAGCCCCGCAAAAATTCGAAAGGCAATCGTTTTTTTACGCAAAAGGATATCGATAACATTGCTTTGATACATTACTACGTCAAAGAACGTCGTTTGACGTTGGAAGGCGCCCGACAAAAGATTAAAGAAAACAAAGAAGATTCGGAAAACACGTTCCAAGTGATTCAATCACTGAAAAAGGTGCGTGAAATGTTGTTGGAAATTAAAGCCAACATCGACGAATAATCTCCCTTATATCAAACCGACTAAACCTATTAGGTTTCAAAAACCTAATAGGTTTTTTTGTAAAACTCCGCTATGAGCGATCGGAATTAAGAGGTCGTTAAATTTTTACTCTTCGATTTAACTAAGCTGCGCCTTCGGCGCGTCGAAAACCAGTGTTGTTCGTTTTCCCGAGGCGTTGCCATCGGGCTAAAATAATCCGGGCTTTCAGCCCGAGACCGCATCAGCTTGAAAGGCTAATTTATCTCAGCCCGATGGTAACGCCTCGGAACAGAAAATTTTTCTCTCAAACCGGCGTCCTAAAAGGACAAATTAAAAATAATCTCCAATGAACACGAGATTATTTCCTAACGTATTTTTTGGTGTTATTGACGGATGAAATCGAAGGCGGAACCGATTCGTCGGCGGTTCCCCAATCGGTATTCGGTCGGTTGCCCAACACATATTTTATCTCCGCTCCGTTTTTCAAGTCATCGTAAGTGATGTACGTTTTGTTGTATTCTTTGCCGTTGAGATACATGGCTTGAATGTAAACATTCTCCTTGCCGTAATTTTCCGTGGTTACTTTTACCTTTTTACCGTTACCCATGGTCATTTCCACGGATTCCAATCCGGGAGATCCGATGGCATATATGTTGCTCGAAGGGCATACCGGATAAAAGCCCATGCTGTTGAAAATGTACCATGCCGACATCTGTCCGCAATCGTCGTTTCCGCTTAACGAGCCGGGCGTGTTTCCGTAAAGATGATCCATCACGTAACGAATTCTTTCCTGCGCTTTCCACGGTTGGCGAACATAATCGTACAAATAAAGAATTTGGTGGCAAGGCTCGTTTCCGTGCCAATAAGCGCCGATACGACCTTGAATGTCGTGTGCGCCGGGAATGTCTTCGGGAAGTACCATCGTAAACATGGAATCCAACCGTTGGACAAATAATTTTTCCCCCATTTCGTTAATGTAGCCCTGCACATCCTGCGGAACATACCACGTGTATTGATACGTAAATCCTTCGGTGATGTCGCCCCAACCGTGTACCGAATTCGGACCCGTATAAGCAACGGGATCGAACGGAGTACGCCAATTACCATGCGAATCGCGGCCACGCATAAAACCCGATTCGGGATCGATCAAATTTTGGTACGACAAAGCCCTGTTCAGAAAATATTCGTAATCGGCTTTCTTTCCCAGCTTTTCGGCCGCTCGAGCAATGCAATAATCGTCGTACGCGTATTCCAACGTTTTGGATACCGATTCCTTTTCTTTATCGAACGGCACCCAACCCAATGAAACATATTCGGGAAGACAATCGTAATGTTGGTTCATCGCGGTGGTTTTTATGGCCTCAAATGCCCGTTCGTAATCAAATCCTTTGATATCTTTGACAATGGCATCCGCAATGACCGACACCGAGTGATACCCGATCATACACCACGTTTCGTTTCCGTAAAACGACCAAATCGGCAGCATTTTTTCCACGCTTTGATCATAATGTGCCAACATGGAATTGACAATGTCGGCATTTCGCTTCGGTTGCACAAGGTTGAGCAACGGATGTTCCGCCCGATAAGTATCCCACAACGAGAAAACAGTATAATTGGTGAAATTTTTCGCCTCAGCAATGTTGGAATTATGCGCCCGATATTTGCCGTCGAGGTCCTCGTATTCAAAAGGATGCAGAAAAGCGCGATAAACCGACGTGTAAAATGTTTCCAATTGCTCTTTGGTGCCTTTGGCTTTAAATTTACTTAATTCGTTCGCCCAAAGGTTTTCTCCTTTTTTCTTTAACTCCGTAAAGTTCAACCCGTCGATTTCTTTCAAGTTCAAGAATGCGCCATCGGTACCCGTGGAAGATACGGCCACCTTGACAAAAATTTCCTCGCCCGCTTTCACGGAAAAGTCGAACCAAGCTTTAATATCTTTACCGTACGCCACACGGTCGCTTCTGAATCTTTTGGTGTCGTAAATCACCGGCTTTCCGGCTTGCATGATTCCCGATTGCTTAAACGGTTTGGAAAAATGCGCCGCAAAATACACATGTCTTTCGGGGCCCCAACCTTTCACCAATTTGTATCCGCAAACGGTGGAATCGTTTTCGATTCTCACTTGCGACCATTCCGTTTTGTGCCACAAAACATGATCCAAATCGATCATCACGAAAGCGCTGTCGGTAGCGGGATAGGTAAATTTGAGTATTCCGGAATGCAGCCCCGAAGTCATTTCCGCTTTCACGCCGTAATCCGAAAGCACTACTCCGTAATAATTCGGAGAAGCCCATTCGTTTTTGTGATCATAACGGGAACGATAACCTTCGTCCGGATTTTCATGCGTTCCGGGGACGAATTTTTTAACGCCCGTTCCGGGAATAAACAGAAAATCGCCCAAGTCGGGAATTCCCGTACCGCTTAAATGAGTCAAACTGAATCCCATGATGGTGGGATGATCGTATTTGTATCCCGCAGCCACATCGTAATTGTCATTGTCGGTGTCGGGACTGATTTGAATGCCGCCGAAAGGAATTTGCGATCCGGGATAAACGTTTCCGAACCCGGAAGTGCCCACAAACGGATTAACATAGGCATTCAACGAAAGATCCGGTGATACGGATTCGGTTTGGTTTTTACATCCCGCCATTAAAAAAACGGCAATCATCGGAATAAAATATTTTGTCATGAGGTTGATTATGAGATTTTATGCTTGTTCTTTCGAACTTCGATTCCAAACTTGATCGATTCGCAAAATTACATTTTATTATCCGATTTCGTTTACCGACCGGTCAACAAAATATCCGCATAAACGGGCAGATGATCGCTGAATCCGCCGAGGTATTTCGGTCCCGAATATGTTCGGAACGGTTTTATACCCGAATAACGCTGATCGGGTTCGAATAAATAATCGGCGCGAAAAATCCGACAAAGGTCGACGTTTGTTCTCGGCTTTCCCCGCAACAATCCTCCCGACACGATTATTTGATCGAATATCGACCATTTGCCTTGGTATTTTATGGTTCCCGTTTTCTCCGTCGTTTTATAGGCTGTAAGATTATACAATGCGGCCGATTGGGCACGTGCGGTATCCGTCAAAGCGTCGAGCGTTCGATTGACGCTTTTGTCGAGCGGTCCGTCGTTTAAATCGCCGGTAACGATAATTTTTGCCGCGGGATTGCGTCCGAAAATGGAATCGACTTTGCCGCGCACCAATGATGCCGCCAATATTCGCGACGGTTCGGACGGTCGTTGTCCTCCGCTGCGCGAAGGCCAATGATTGACAAACACATGCAACGTATCCCCGGACAACGTTCGAAAAACGGCATATAAAATATCGCGCGTTCGTTTTCGGTTATCGCCGAAACGAACGCGAATAAATTGTTCATTGACGAGTTTCAGATAATCGTTGCGATACAAAATCGACACGTCAATACCGCGTTGATCGGGCGAATCTTTGTGAACGATTCGATACGGATATTTCGTTAAAGGGGTATTTTTAATCAAATCGTTCAATACCGAACGATTTTCGATTTCGCAAAGTGCGACGATCGCGGGCGGGTCCCATTCGCCGACGTGTGCAATAACACGGAAAATGTTGTTGCGCTTGGCAAGGTAACGGCTTTGTGTCCAATGAAACTTGCCTTCGGGAGTGAATTCATCGTCGTTGACGGTAGGATCGTTTGTCGTATCGAAAAAGTTTTCCGCGTTATAAAACATCAGCCGCAAATAATCCTTTCCCTGCGACATCGAAGATTGAGCGTAATTCCGAAACTCGGAACCGAAACAGAATAAAAATAAGCAGAAAAATATCTTTCGATACATGGTAATATTAGGAGCCTGTTTAAAAATTAAAGAAAGGGAATGTTTGGCTAAAGCCTATATGATTTTGCTCATTTATCGTCAACTAAAGTTGACGGCAATGATTTGATTTCGCATTCATTGCCGTTGACTTTAGTCAACGATTGAAAAGATAAATCCGAAAAGGCTTTAGCCAAACCGGTACCGGATTTAGAAATTCATAAATTTAACCGGTTTCTAAATCGGGACATATTCGACAAATATAACGAAAAAACCTTGACGGCAATGCGGTTTGCCGCGAGTTTTACGCAAGCGTCTTTGTTTTTGAGAAAAACCCGATTAATTTTGTCCTTTTATATCATCACCGAGAATGAGTCACCAAGAGCATCATAACATCACAAAAGGCAAGTATTCTTTTTGGCTGCTTGCCTTTTGTTTTATCATTGCAAACATCGGATAAAATGGCCCCATCAAAAACGACCCCGCCGATAGTGGATCAAATAAAAAAAATATTGAACCATTACATCGTTAAAAATGTATTAATACTGGTTTTGATCGGTTTTTTCATTTTTTACGGAACATTGATTGTTTTGCGTCATTACACACACCACGGCGAAGCATTGCCGGTGCCCGATGTCAGAGGATTGACGATTGCGGAAGCCGGAAAAACGTTGAACGCGCAAAAATTGCGTTGGCAATTGACCGATTCGGTGTACGTAACAACGGTTAAACCGGGCGCTGTTGTCAATCAAAATCCGGAGCCGAATTCCAAAGTAAAAGAAAACAGGAATATCTTTTTAACCATTAATGCCTTATCGCCCGAAAAAGTAAAAATGCCCGACGTTGTAGGCGTGACGTTCCGACAGGCGAAAACCATGCTCGAATCGCAGGGATTGAGCGTCGGTAAAATGACATATGTCCCGGACATCGCCAAAAACAATGTCTTGAAACAAATGTATAAAGGAAGAGAAATCGGAAAAGGTTCGGTAGTCGTGAAAGGTTCGGAAATCGATTTGGTGTTGGGACGGGGCTTGAGCGACGAACGAACGGTGGTTCCGAATATCGCGGGATTAAATTTGACCGATGCGCGGGAGCATCTGACAAAATATTCTTTGAATCTCGGCGTTATCATATTCGACAATACCGTTAATACGAGCGCCGATTCGATTAAGGCTTTCATCTGGCAGCAAAAACCGTCCGGCGACGGCAGCGCCACGTTGCAACTCGGCGCCTCGGTGGACGTGTGGTTAACAACGGATGAGACAAAAAATCCCGCCGTTGTTCCCGCAAAGGATAACAAATAACGAAAAGTTTCGGAGTACGGAAAGAATTTCTTTCGCATTCCGAAAGATTGATGCAAATGCGGTTTATCTTGGAACGATCTCGATACGACATGACGAAATATATCATCGGTACATCGCTTCTTCTGTTGCTCCGTATCCCGCTTTGGGGGCAACAACCCGAAGTGGTTCCGCTTGAGCGAAATCCCGCCTTGTATCTCGAGGGCGGACGATCCGAACGGATACGTACCGCTCGAGCGGATACTGTCAATTTACCGTTTATCGACGACTTTTCGTACTATGCCGAATCGCCGTATCCCGATCAATCGTTGTGGATGGACCGTTACGTGTTTATTAACAACGACTATCCGGTACAACCTCGTTCGAACGGCGTCGCCACATTCGACGCTTTGGATGCCGACGGAAAATTGTATAACAATAACTCGCCGCGATTTGCGGCTGATACGTTAACCTCACGTCCCGTCAATTTGGGCGAAAGCGGCGTAACCAATGTTTATTTGAGTTTTTTCTACCAGCCGCAAGGCATCGGCGATAATCCCGAAACGGGCGATTCGTTGATTCTTCAATTCAAATCGGCCGATCAAGAATGGCGCAGCGTGTGGAATACGCCCGGAACAACCGTTCAACCGTTTAAACGGGTACTGATGCCCGTACCGCCAAATTATCTTCATAAAGGATTTCAATTTCGCTTTGTCAATATGGTCAGCCTCGAAGTAGATCCGTATAACCCCGGAGCAAAAGGCAATGCCGACCATTGGCATATCGATTATGTCAGCTTAAAGGACATTCAAAGTCCGGAAGATACGGCAATACTCGATGTCGCCGTGATTGCTCCCCTCAAATCGTTGATTAAAGGGTATACATCCATCCCGTGGAATCAATTCAGATATGCCGCCACCACCCGATTGGAATCCCAAATAAGCATCACTTATCGAAACAATTATTACAAAAGCTTTTTTATACCGAAAGTGTTCGAAATAAGAGATATCTACCATCCTCTATCCGCTCCCATACAAATCATCAGCGGCGGAGAGAATCTCCCCGGAGGAAAAATCGAAACATTTTATCAAGATCTTTTTAATCCGTTTATTTCCACTTCCGTCGATTCCGCTTTATTCGAATTAAAAGGGTATTTGCAAACCGACGATGCCGATCGTAAGGAAAACGATACCGTTCGTTTTTATCAAACGTTTAAGAATTATTTTGCACGCGATGACGGTACTCCCGAAAGCGGTTACGGATATCGCGGCATCAATGCGCAAGATTGTGCCATAGCATGTCGTTACGAAACCTTTACACCGGATAGCGTGCAGGCAATCGCTTTGTATTTTAACCCAACGGACAGCAACAACGTTACTTCCCGTTATATCTTCAAAATAGCTGTTTGGAAAGACGATAACGGCCGCCCGGGAGAACAAGTTTATTTGTCAAATGAAGAGTATTCGATCAAAGAAAAAGGGAAATATGTCACCTACGTGCTCGAAAAACCGATATACGTCACCAAATATTATTGGATCGGTTGGCAACAGGTTACTTCCGGATTTTTGAATGTGGGATTCGATCGCAGTTATAACGATCAGGGTAACCTTTGCTACAACAGTTCCGGCGTATGGCAAACGGACGTTAACAAAGGAACATTGATGATCCGGCCTTTCTTGGGGAAACGTTCGGATTTTTATACTTCGGTTGTTGATCCCGAAACGGCAACCGCCACAAAAATGAGGGTGTATCCCAATCCCGCGTCGCAATATATTTATATTGCTTTTGATACCTTAACGGGAATCAATCCGGCCGATTACGACATCGAAATATACGGACAAACCGGCCGATTACGTTATCGACGCACTTATACCGACGCATATATCGATGTAAGTTCTCTCGAACAAGGATTATATATAGTACGTCTTGTTCACAAAAAAACGAAACAATCGCTGACGCAAAAAATATTGATCAACAGGTAAGCATACCATTAATGAGAAATTTCGAATTATCGAAAAAACCGACTATTTACATCGTTGCGATGATCATGCTCATCGTTTCCGCATGTCAATCGCCCAAGGAAAAAGTTCAAATAAAGATCAACCGATTCGAGCAAAGCTTGTTTTCGATACCGATCGATTCGATTGCGGCATCTGTTCCCCGATTGCAACAACAATACGGAGAACTATTCGATTTATACAATCTCGGAGTGATTCGCATCGGCGCTTTCGATGATCCGCAGTATCCGGCAAGGCTTACCGAATTTTTGACCGATTCGTACATGCACGGCGCATATCGGAAAGTTTCGGAAAAGTACCCCGATGTGATGGATCTCGAAACCGATTTAAGCAAAGCCTTTTCCGCTTATCGCAAGGAATTTCCCGAACGGAGAATTCCTTCGGTTTATACGCTTATTTCGGGATTCAACCAATCCATGATCACGGCCGACACCATTTTGGCCATCGCTCTCGACAAATATCTCGGCCCAGAAGAAGAAACGTATTCCTTGCTGGGATTAGCCAATTATCAGCGCCATGTAATGGATCGGAAATACATCGTTCCCGATTGCATGAGAGCATGGATTTGTACCGAATTTCAGTACAACGATTCCATTGACAATGCGTTAACCAATATTCTCTATGAAGGAAAAATCATGTATGCCGTTCGCCGGATGCTTCCGGACGTACCGGACAGCTTGATGTTCGGATACACGCCCCAACAGGTTCAATGGTGCGAAAATAACACCGGGCAAATGTGGGCCTTTTTGGTGGAGAAAAAAATGTTGTATGCGACAGATTACATGACTATCAATAAGTTGATTGCTCCTGCGCCTTTTTGTTCGCTTTTTACACGCGAATCGCCGGGACGCGCCGCAATTTGGTTGGGCTACCAAATTATTTTCTCGTACATGAACCACAACAACGTATCACTTGAAGCGCTGTTATCGGACGACGATTATCAGGACATACTGGCAAAGGCCAAGTTTAAGCCGTAGAAAATTATCCGATTTCGTTGAAGGAATAAGGTATCGACTCGAATCGATATCCTTCGTTACCGAAAATCGACAGTGTTTGTTCCAACGCATACAACATGTTGGGCGCCGCTTTTTCGGAATCGTGGAATACGACAATCGATCCCGGAACCACCCGAGTCCGGATATTATCAAAACATGCTTCACCGCTCATGTTTCGATCAAAATCTCCGCACATGATATCCCAAACGACAATTCGGTAACGGTTTCGTAAATATCGATATTGGCCGATGCGCAATTTCCCGTACGGCGGTCTGAAAAGTCGACTTTGCAATAATGTTTGGGCCCGTTCCGTATCGGCCAAATAATTGCGGGTTGATGTTTTCCATCCGTTCGGATGACTGTAAGTATGATTCCCGACCGCGTGTCCTTCGTCGAGAATTCGCTGCAGCAACGAGCGATTATTTTCCGCCTGTTTTCCGCACGCAAAAAATGTTACCTTTGCCCCGTATTCCCGCAGCAAATCCAATATCTCGGAAGTAACGCCGGGCGTGGGACCATCGTCAAAGGTAAGATACATTTTTTTCGTTGACACGGGAATCTTGAATACCGTATCACGAAACAGTAACGGAAACAAAAACGAAGGACGAACGTTGTTCAATCGATAACTGCTTTAGCGAATAAACAAAGGTAAAAATTTTACGATGCCGGTACCGATTCGGGTCTTATTTTTTTGGTTTTTATTTTTGTACTTTTGTCGAAATTATCCGTCAAAAAATGAATTCAAAAGAACTGTTTGAAAAAATCCGTCAAAAACGGAGTTTTCTTTGTGTCGGGCTGGACAGCGAGTTCGGAAAAATACCCGAATTTCTGAAAAAAGAACAACATCCCGTTTTCGAGTTTAACAAACGAATCATTGACGCTACGGCGCCATACACGGTGGCGTATAAACCCAATCTCGCTTTTTACGAAGCTTTCGGCGTAGCCGGATGGGTTAACCTGCGGCTTACCGTCGATTATTTGCGTGCCAACTATCCGGACATGTTTCTTATAGCCGACGCCAAGCGCGGAGATATCGGCAACACTTCAAAAATGTATGCCAAAGCTTTTTTTGAAACCATCGGTTTCGACGCCGTTACCGTAGCTCCGTATATGGGCGAAGATTCGGTGAAGCCGTTTATCGGTTACAAAGATAAATGGGCCATCATATTGGCATTGACCTCCAACTACGGAGCATCCGACTTTCAATATACCGAGGATAAATACGGCGGCTTGATGTTGTTCGAAAAAGTGATCTGCCAATCCCGAAACTGGGGCACCATCGACAATACAATGTACGTGGTGGGCGCCACAAGGGCCGATATGCTTCAAGAAATACGCAAACTTATTCCGAGTCATTTCCTGTTGGTTCCGGGCATCGGCGCTCAAGGAGGAAATTTGGCCGAAACCGCTCATGCCGGGTTAAACGATCGATGCGGATTGTTGGTTAATTCTTCGCGGGCAATCATTTTTGCCGATAATACCGAAAAATTCGCCGAAGTAGCCGGCGAAAAAGCAAAGGAAATGCAACAGGAAATGGATTATTTATTGTCCGAAAAAGGAATTGTAGCATAAACCTCGCCTCAACCCGATACCGCTAACCGTCGACCGACAAGGGAGAAGCTCAAAGCCGAAACAATGAAAACGATTGAGGAAATATGTCGCATATTTTTGGATGATCCGAATTCGATATTCTATGTGTTGACTCACAGAGAAAAACAGGTATTCCGCAGTCGATTGGTTTCACGGACTTATCGTAAAGGAGAATATATTTTCCGCGCCGGAGATACACCCACCGGATTAACGTGTTTGGCCGGCGGAAAAGTCAAAGTCTTTCAGGAAGGTATTGGCGGTCGCGAGCAGATAATTCGCATGGCCAAACCCATCGGGTTCATCGGGTTTCGTGCTTTGTTTGCCGATGAAATGCATGGCGCTTCGGCCGTTGCCATCGAGGAATCGATTGTGACAAGCCTCGACAGGGAAACATTATTCAGCTTGTTGCATGCCAACAGCGATCTGTGTCTTCTCATCATTAAATCGTTGGCAACGGAGCTGGGCTTTTCATATATCCGCACGGTAACACTCACACAAAAACAAATACCCGGTCGGTTGGCCGAATCGCTGCTTTTTCTCAGAGATACTTACGGATTCGAACGCGACGGTATGACGCTCAAAGCCTGCCTGTCGCGGGAAGACATCGCAAAACTGTCGAGCATGTCGACATCCAATGCCATACGGACGCTTTCTTATTTTGCCGGAAAAAAATTGATCGGCATCGAAGGGAAAAAAATAAAACTGCTCGACATCCCCGGATTGGAGGAAATAAGCGCCGAAAAAAAGGAAAATACTCCGATCTCTCGCGATTATTCGAGCATTTAGCTTTCGGACGAAACCGCTCGATTATTATCTTTTCACGGGCTTGCTCTTAACCAACGAATAACCGATGGTCCATTCCGTGTAGTCGGCTTTTGCCAAATGCGCTTTGATGAATACTCCGGCAAACAAACGCGGAGTGATTTGATATTTTATCCCGACGCGTTCGTATATCCAAGGATTTTCCGGGTCGTCGCCCACGCGATCGGCAACGTAAAATCCCAAATCGGTGACAAACCAGACTTTTTTGTATCCCAGTTCGTGCGCCAAATATGCTCCGAGCGCCATATTATCTCGCGAGCGGGTTGTTGTCGTACGGCCCTCTTCCCCGGCCCGATAGTCGACAACGTAACGCCCCCAATCGAAATAAAACCAATCGATACCCAATCCGAACTTCCGACGTACGCTTGTTTGAACCAATACGGCCGAAGAAACGGTAGTGCAATACCACCGACGTCCTTCTCGGGGAGCGCTTTCGTTAAATCCGGTATCCGGCATGCGAACGCCGTTTGCCCAAAACAAATACCATTCGATGGTCGGTTCGCGATGTTCGACGGGAAAACGAACATAACTTTTGTCGCGGTTCTTATATAACCCGAATTGATACGATAACGTTGCCGATACCAAATTAATGCCTTTATTGGGTTTTTGATACGACCCGTTGGAAAAATGCTGAAAGCTGACCCCCGCACTAAGTGCGGAATGTTTCGGCAAATCATATTTCCCGACAAACCGGATGTTAATGTATGCGTTGTTCTTGCTCCCCACCAAAATATTGTACGGATGCAGTTCCGGATCATACGCGTTGAAATTGTACGACAGGCCCAAACTGAGATCGTAATCGATCTCGATTCGATTCCAACGATACAACGGGCTTCCGAAAAAAGCATACAGAGCCGCCGGTTTACCGAAACCGGTTTGCTCGTCGTTCCCCAAAATGATCCCGTTCATGTTGCCCATGTAATAACCGAATCCGTAATACGGATAACGAAACAAACAATCAAAGTCATTGCGGTTGAATGCATCGGTTTGCCAACCGACACGAAAATCGATCCCGACGTAATAGTTTTTAATGATCGTACTGTTATGTGTATTCAATAAACTTCCCTGTTGGGCATTGACGGCAAAAAAAAGTTTTTTCGGGTGAGTCCGACCGCTGTCGGGAATTTCCGAAGCTGCAACGATTTGCGTACCGATCAGAAAAAAAAGAACGAAAATATAAAACCTGTGTTTCAATACGGTAAAAGGATGTTACAAAATTCGTCGATCATGTATTTAACAACAATGTATGATCGAAGTTTTGCATATATCGTGAAAATGAATCATCAAATAAAAAAGTACCGCAAAGGTACCGGGCGACAAAAATAACATTTTAGTCGGAAACAATTTCGTTTGATTAATTTCAACAAAAAAGAACATATGCTCAATTATATTTGAACGGCACATGTCGTGCACGCCGAGCTTAAAAAATGGCTCATTCGTAAAATATTTTTTCATAATTCGAAATTATCCAGCCGGACTCGTAACATAAAACAAAAAAGAGCGGTTCTCACGAACGGCTCTTTTCTTATTTACAACTATTAACTTATGAGAAAAAACTACTGCTACTATGAAACTATTTTATGTTTTATTATCTTCTGATATGGTAATATGCAATTACCGTGCCAAACTATTTATATAATTTATAAATATTCAAACCGTAAACTCATATATTTGAATATCATATTGAAAAACAAGAATTTTATGTCAAATGATTTTTCGATTTAAACCGAAGAATCCTACACGCATTGTTGTATCTGCAATTCTTATGCCGTCTCCGGAAAATGTAATGTACTCAAAAGAAACGGATTTCATTATTTCTTTTACATTTGCATGTTATCGCAATTGTCTTGCGAAAAAATATTTTTAATCTAAAACCAAATATCATGAGCAACATCATAAAATCGAAAGTTGAAGAAGTAACCGTCTTTTTTCGGGGCGCCGAGTTGATTCACACGGCCGAAGCCATGCTTACGAAAGGAAACAACGAGATTCTGATTACCGGATTCAGCCCGAACGTCGACCGAAGCAGCATTAAGGTAAAAACAACCGGCGGGGCGGTGATTTCTTCTTTCGAATTTTCGACGGACTACCTGCATGAAGAAAAACCAAGCGAAAAAGCCCAAAATTTGCTGGATACCATTAAAGAACAGCAAAAACTTTCGGAACAAATTTCAACGGAAATCAAAATAAATACCGATTTACTGGATATTCTGCAAAAGAGCATTCACCGCAAAGCATCAAAAGCCAAAACGGGTCTGAGCATCGACGAATTGATGAAAACGATGGATTATTACAAATCCAAAGCGGGCGAACTGGAGAAAACCATTGCCGGCGACAGGGAAAAGGAAGAAAAGATTACGGAATACATTCAAGATTTATCGGCACAATTCGAGCAGGAATCATTAAAAAACAATAAAACGTCGGGAATTCTGAAACTGAGTTTGTCCTCCCCGATTGACGGAACATGCCGATTTACCGTTAGTTACTATACCGCTTCGGCGAGTTGGACGCCATACCACGATATCAATGTTGCTTCGACCGACGGTCCGATTAAAATTACTTCAAAAGCAAAAGTACGCCAAGTCACCGGAATCGATTGGAATGCAGTCAAGCTCACCTTGTCGACGGCCGTTCCGAGTTCGGGAAAATCGGCGCCGTTGTTTCATGCGTGGTTTCTGCAATATATTCATGACGAAAAAATGCCGTTGAGGAAAATGGCCGTAAGTCGGGAAATAATGCAAAACAGCTATTCGTATGAAGAAATGAAATCGGAAATTGCGGAATCGGATGCTTTGCCCGCTCCGGATCAAGGAACGCCGTTGTACGTCGTCGACGGTATGCCCGTTGATATCGCTTATTTCGGGTCCATCGACCAATCGATGATCAAAAGCGTCAATTACTTGAGCGGTTCGGAAGCAACAGCCATATATGGACCCGCCGCCGCGGGAGGCGCCGTGGAAGTGACCTTAAAAAACGGCATGGACGATTATGTTACTTTTTCGGAGAACCAATTGAATGTTTCTTTTCGGATCGATCTTCCTTATTCGATTCCCGGAAACGGAAAGGAACAGGGCATCGAACTCAAAAACGCGGATGTTGCGGCAACGTTTATGTATTATTGCGCTCCGAAATTGGATTCCGAAACATATTTATTGGCGGAAATTGCCGATCCGGAAAAATTGAATTTGCTGAGCGGCAACGCCAACATTACTTACGACGGAACGTATGTAGGCGAAACATATATTGATGCCGCAACGACGCAACAAAAATTATCGTTGACGTTGGGTATCGACAGGCGCGTGGCGGTAAAACGGGAAAAGATAAATGAATATACAGGCGCCGGATTTTTCGGAAATGAAATAAACCGAAAGTCAGCTTATCGAATGACCGTGCGAAACAATCGAAATGAGACGGTGAGGATGGTTCTTAAGGATCAATATCCCATTTCGACCATTAAAGAAGTTACCGTGGAATTGTCGAAAGATACCACCCCTCCGTCATTCGATAAAAAGGAAACGGGAGTCGTTACTTGGGAATACGACATGCAGCCGGGCGAATTACGTACTTTCGATATGGTATATGTCGTTAAATATCCGAAAGGGAAAACGTTGAATTTGTAATATATACATCAATTTTGGGCAATAAACCTACCGGGTTTTAAAAACCCGGTAGGTTTTACCGATCTTATTCAATATAAAATCCGTTTCCCCAATATTTTTCCCAGTTCCATTTTCACTCCGGTCAACGCCATGTATTGCACATCAAGAGCGTCCATGCGACTTGTGTCGTTATCGGCTTCCGCTTGATGCAAAGCTTCCGAAATTTCTTTCAGAAGAATCATTACCCGTTTGTATTTATAAGCCATGAGATTAATGGTGACCACCTCGAAAAGATTATTTTCTTCGGTTTTAACCGTTGCTCCGTTTTTGGCATGAATTCCGCTCAATACGTATTTTGACTCGATAAGTTCCGCCGTTAATTGACTGATTTCGGGATCGGAGTGTCGAATAAAATAATTGCTGTCGATTCGATTGCCTTCGGAAACAATACTTTCATACTCTTCAAGGATTTTGCGCAACATCGGTTGCTGCAAATCCAATTCATCGGCACGTAATTCACGAATCAAATAATCCGCCACACTCACGGCGATTTCTCCCGTTTCCGTATTTTCTTCGGTCAATATATCGTTACCGTAGCAAATCAACAAGCGAACAAGTTCCCGTTCGGCAAGTTCGGTTTCCTTCGAAACGTATGCCTGTGTCGGCATCGTTTCGTCAGGTGTTTGTGATGTCGTTCCGGTCGGATCGGCCGATTGATCCCGATCACCCGGTGTTTTTTTCGAATCGGCACGATGTCGATCGGTCGTCTTTTCCCGACGCATTTCATCTGCCGTTTTGGTCAACATCCGCTCGTCCACTTCGAACATCTTGGCGCATTCCTTGAGGTATACCGCTCGCGTAATCGGGTTCGGAATCAACGCAACGGATTGTACCACCTCCGTTATCAATTGCGAACGTTTGATCGGATCGCCTTCGGCATCGTCCAGCAACAACCGTGCTTTAAACGTAATGAAATCCGTTTCGTTGGCACGGATATATTCGTCCAATTCGGAAGCGCCGCGCGTACGCGAGAAAGAATCGGGATCCTCGCCGTCGGGCAAAAGCAATGTTTTCACATTCATGTCCTCCTGCAGTATCAAATCGATACCGCGCAAAGACGCTTTGATACCCGCAGCGTCGCCGTCGTACAATACGGTAATGTTGGGCGTAAACCGTTTGATCAATTGAATTTGCTCTACGGTCAGCGATGTTCCCGACGAAGCCACCACATTTTCGATTCCCGCTTGATGCAGCGACAAAACGTCGGTATAACCTTCCACCAAATAACATTTATCGCTATTGACGATGCTTTTTTTGGCTTGAAAAATCCCGTAAAGAACTTTGCTTTTATGGTAAATTTCCGATTCGGGCGAATTAAGGTATTTGGCCGTCTTTTTATCGGTTTTGAGAACACGACCGCCGAAAGCGATGATTTTTCCCGCAAGTCCGTGTATCGGAAACATCACCCGTCCCGAAAAACGGTCGAAAGAACCGTGTTCGCCTTTAATGGTCAATCCGGTTTCAATCAAAAATTCTTCTTTGTAGCCCTCTTTCAAAGCCTTTTTGGTAAAGGCATCGCGAGCTTCCAAACCGTACCCGAGCTCGAATTTACGGATAATGTCTTCGCGAAATCCGCGTTCCTTAAAATAGCTCAACCCGATGGCCGTGCCTTCGCGCGTGTTGAACAGATTATCTTGAAACACCCGGCCGGCATACGACGATACCACCATCAAACTTTCGCGCCTGTCGATCTGTTGCTTTTCTTCGGGCGTTTGTTCTTTTTCGACAATCTCGATATTGTATTTTTTTGCCAAATAACGAAGCGCTTCGACATAGCCCAAATGTTCGTGTTCCATGACAAAATTTACGGCATTGCCGGCCTTCCCGCAACCGAAACATTTGTAAATATTTCGGGAAGGCGACACGCTGAACGACGGCGTTCGTTCGTTGTGAAACGGACAACAACCCATATAATTGGCGCCGCGACGTTTGAGCGAAACAAATTCGCCCACCACGTCGACAATATTCGCGGCTTCAAAAATCCTGTCTACGGTTGTCCTGTCGATCATTTCGGTTATTTCTAAATCAGATTGATTCGCCGATTTTTATCTTTCGGTCTTCGATTGCAAAATTAATGCATTTCCCGAAAAATATCCGGTGATGTTATCCACACTTTCCAAGTGTAGCAAAATCAATAATGTTCAAAAAAGATTATCCGGATTTCGGAGGCTTGAAACAATTTGTCGATGATCGAAAAACGAATATCGAGGACATACATTAAGTCATTTTCGGGGATTCCGCATTTTTTATTCTCCCCGATAATCATATCTTTGCGAGATAAAACGTTTCATCATGAAGAAAAAACACACCGGCGCTTATTTATTGCTTATTTCGCTTGTTTCCGCCATGGGCGGCTTATTGTTCGGATACGACTGGGTGGTTATCGGCGGCGCCAAACCGTTTTACGAAGTTTATTTCAATATTACCGGTCAACCGGCGATGCAAGGCTGGGTGATGGGAAGCGCCATTTTGGGATGTTTGTTGGGTGTAGTTGTTGCGGGGAGTTTGTCCGACCGCTACGGCCGAAAACCTCTGTTGACAACCTCATCGTTAATATTTATTATTGCCGCCATTGGAACGGGAGCAGCCTCCAATCTTCCGTGGTTTATTTTCTATCGAGTATTGGGTGGCATCGGTATCGGCATTGCGTCCAATCTTTCGCCCATGTATATTGCGGAAGTATCGCCGACCAACGTGCGCGGAAAATTCGTATCCATTAACCAATTAACCATCGTGCTCGGTATTTTGGCGGCGCAACTGACCAATTGGCTGATTGCCGACCCCGTAGCTCCGGGCGAAGACATATTATCATCATGGAACGGACAACAGGGATGGCGATGGATGTTTTGGGCAGGCGCTTTTCCGGCATTTTTGTTTTTCGTTACCGTATTTTTCATCCCCGAAAGTCCGCGTTGGTTGGCAAATCGATTGCGATACGACCGAGCCGAAACCATTTTGTCGCGAATCGGCGGCGAAGAGTTTGCGAAACATGAATTAAACGAGATAAAAGCCACCGTTCAATCCGTAAAGGAAAAGGTCAAATACGACTTGTTGCTCAAAGGCAAGATGCCGAAGATTTTGATCATCGGAGTCGTTATTGCCGCTTTGCAACAGTGGTGCGGAATCAACGTTATTTTCAACTATGCGCAGGAAATATTTGCCGGAGCGGGTTATGGTGTATCCGGAATATTAGTGAATATCGTGGTTACGGGTATTACAAACGTCATTTTTACGTTTGTGGGCATGTATACCGTCGACAAATGGGGACGACGCCCTTTGTTGTTGTTCGGATTCATCGGGCTAACCGGAATTTATGCCGTTTTGGGGGCGCTTTATTATTTCCACGTAACGGGACCGATCGTATTATGTCTCGTTATTACCGCAATAGCTTGTTATGCCATGTCGTTGGCTCCCGTAATTTGGGTAGTTATTTCCGAAATTTTTCCCACACGCGTCAGAGGTGCGGCAATGGCCGTCGCCACCTTCTCGTTGTGGGCGGCTTGTTTCGTGCTGACCTACACCTTCCCATTGTTGAGTAGCGCATTGGGCGTTTACGGAACGTTCTGGTTATACGGCGGTATTTGCATCATCGGGTTTATTTTCGTCAAGAAAATGTTGCCCGAGACGAAAGGCAAATCATTGGAAGAGATTGAAAAAGAGATAACGGGCTGAATATTTGTTTCTTTGTTGCCAACAAATGATTTTCGATTAGCAAAACCATCATGGTTATGAAATATTTGCTTGCGTCAACGATATTTGTTTTTGCGATATTTTATTCTTGTCTTATCCGCGGAGCTGCATACGGGAATGAAACCGATTTATTACGGTCCGATAAGGTTTCCTCCTCGCCTGCCGATTTTATATCCTTAGCCGGTTGGTGGAAATTCAAGCAAGGCGAATATGTCCGAGACGGGCAATTCATCGATTCCGTGAAATTACCGGGAACCATGGACACAAACGGAAAAGGTAATCCCGTGGAAGAATCATTTACGGATGATGTTCCGCATGTGGGAGAAGATCTGCAAAAGTCGCCTGCTTTCACCAATCGCTTGAGTCGTTTGTATACCTGTTCGGATAAGGCGCTTTATCAAAAAAATATCGATATTCCCGATAATTGGGCGGGCAAAGATGTTTTTTTGTTATTGGAACGTACGAGAGAGACTCGTGTTTGGATCAACGAAAATTATGCAGGTCAACAAAACTCACTCGGTACGGCTCAACTTTACGACATATCCGATTTTGTCGTTTCCGGACGGGAAAATCGGATAACGGTTGAAGTAGATAATGGTAATTATTCCGCGGGAAATTGGATTACCGGATCACATATGGCAACGGAAGAAACAACCACAAATTGGAACGGTATCACGGGAACGATAAAATTACTCGCAAAAGATCGCGTACATATAAAAAGCGTTAAGGTTTATCCTATGGTTACCGAAAAGATTGCCCGGATTAAAATGACAATAAAAAGTTCCGTCAATACCAACGGGACAATCTCTTTAAGGATCTCGAGTCGGAATTCCGCAAAACCGCACACATTAAAAAATGTCAATTTAAAATTTCGCACGAACGGAGAAGATATTTGTTTGAATTATGACTTCCGGATGGGAAATAATGTGGAATTTTGGTCGGAGTTTTCCCCGATAACGTATGATTTGGCAGTGGATTTGGTGACTGATGGCGGCCGATTTAAAGATTCCGAAAAAGTGAATTTCGGGATGAGGGAATTTAAAGTGACTTCCGACGGAAAGCAGTTCAGCATTAACGGAATAACTACATTTTTGAGGGGAGAAGCAAATTGTAACGTATTTCCGATTACCGGGTATTGTCCGATGGATAAGGCCGATTGGATAACCTTCTTAGACAAATTCAAGCAACTCGGAGTCAATCATATGCGCTTTCACACATGGTGTCCCCCGAAAGCTGCATTCGAAGCAGCGGACGAATTGGGAATATACATGCAGCCGGAACTTTATTTATTCGGCGGACGCAGGGGAAGCGATCCCTTTGCGAAGTACGATACATATGCATACATGAAAGAAGAGGGCGAACGAATATTGGAAGCATACGCCAATCATCCGTCTTTCGTTATGATGGCTTTCGGGAACGAAGGTGCAACGGCTGATTTGCGTAAGATAGATTTATACAATTATTTTAAGAAGATCGATCCGAGCAGACTATACAGCGAAGGAAGCGCCACATTCTTTTGGAGCGATAATACCGGAGATGATGCCATCGGTGATTTCCGTACTTCTTACAAAACAAAATACGGTTACTGCAGAATGCAATTTTATGCGGAAGATTCTCCGCAATCAGCATCTCGTAACTATGATGATGTTATTGCTCATTTGACAGTTCCTTTCATATCGCATGAACTTGGTCAATGTGCCGTATTTCCGCAGTATGATGAAATTGAAAAATATAAAAATACCGTTTTCAGAGCGAAAAATTTGGAATTTTTCCGAAATATGATGACCACAAAAGGGATGGCGGAGCAAAACCGTGATTTTCGAATGGCAACGGGCAGATGGGCCACCATTTTTCAGAGAGATGAGATAGAAGCGGTATTTCGCACCGCAAAACCGGCCGGATTTCAATTTCTTTCATTTCAAGATTTTCCGGGGCAAGGAACGGCTTTGGTGGGAATCTACGATGCGTTTATGGATTCCAAAAATATTGCTCCGGCGGATGAGATTCGAAGATATAATTCGGATATGGTGTTGCTTGCCGTTATCCCAAAATACGTATGGACATTCGGCGAACAATTTCTTGTCGAAATTAAAGCGGCAAATTACGGCCCCGCATCTCTTAGCAATGTTGTACCCGGTTGGTGTTTGAAAACGAGTACGGGAAATATAATCGCTTCGGGAAAATTACCCAAAGTTAATATCGAACAAGGAGGATTAAGCTCGATAGGAACTATCAGCCAAGTATTGAACGATATTACCTTTTCCCAAAAGTTGATTTTGGAAGTTCGTATAGAAGGAACATCCCATGTTACGGATTATCCCGTATGGGTATATCCGAACGGAACGGAGGTGTCGATTCCTCCGGACATACATGTTACTCGGCATTATGACAGTGAAACGAAACGTATACTTCAATCCGGAGGAAGAGTGGTATGGTTGCCCGACCCCGATAATTTAAATCCGAAAAAAAGCATATCCGGTAAGTTTCTTCCCGATTTTTGGAGTAAAATGTTTCACGATTACGAAAAAAACGATTCGTACACAATGGGATTGTTGATAGATTCGGACCATCCCGCTTTAAAAGGATTTCCTACCGAATTCCATACCAATTGGCAGTGGTATGATTTGGTGAAAGCATCGCGTTCGGTGATATTGGATAATGTGGTGCCGCATTCGTACAGACCCATCGTACAAACGATAGATCACTTTGATCGAAACCATCGACTCGGGAATATTTTTGAAGCAAAAGTAGGACGCGGAAAATTGCTTATTTGCACATTCGATTTGCCCGATTTATTGAAAACAAGGCCCGAAGCGCGACAGCTTTATGAGAGTTTGTTGGCTTATGTGTCCGGCAATGCTTTCAATCCCTCCGATGTATTTCCCGAAGCTTTTTTTGACGAACTGCAGGAAAAATAGAAACCGGATTAAATGAACATTCGAAAAATCGACTTTAATCGACAAAATACAGTTTAAAATTCTAATTCGATGAAAAAAATACTTTTCTTTCTTTTCTTTTTCGGAAACGTGTTCAATATTGCTACTGCCGTGGAAGTAGACATATTATCGCCCGACAAATCGCTGACATTAACCGTTTCCGTCGATAAAAGCGTTTCGTTTAAGCTTATTTCCGATTCGGGCGAGATTATGACGGTAAAAAACATTCGTTTGGAGACCGATCGGGGATTTATTCCCGCGGAAAATACCGGTATTCGTAATGTCAAAAAAATATCCGTCAACAATGTCGTGAAACCCGTCATTAAGGAAAAACGGTCGGAAATTCCCGAAATATACAACGAAGCAACGATCGAGTTGAAAGATAAGACCAAAATTCAATTCCGCGTATATAACGACGGTATTGCTTATCGTTTTGTGTTGGGGCTTCCGGGCGAAATCACGATTACCGCCGATCGATCTGATTTTCTTTTTCTCGACGATGCAATGCTGACATTCCAGAAAGACAGCAATTACAACGGTTGTTCCGAGAATCCTTATGTTATTGAGAAAATCGGAAAATTGACCAATAATGCTATGGGAAATTTGCCCGCTTTGGTGAACAGTGCGTCGGGATACAATGTTCTTTTGTTGGAAGCCGACACCAAAGATTACCCTTGCATGTGGATCAAGAAATCGGGTGCGGGACTGACTTCGCACTATTGGAATTATCCCGCCGAATATGATCCGAATTCGAAAAGCACATGGCGTCGCCGAAGAGTGACCAAAACAAAAGATTACATTGCTCGGACTTCCGCTGCGAGAAGTTTTCCGTGGAAGGTATTTGCCGTTGCGAAAAAAGATATCGGGCTGTTCGATAACCAATTGGTTTATCTGTTGGGCGAAAAATGCAAAATTAAAGATCCGTCGTGGATCAAGCCCGGTTGGGTTACACTCGACTGGTGGGCACGTCGCGGATTGTACGGTGTCGATTTTAAAGCGGGCATCAATACGGTAACGGCCAAATACATGATCGACTTTGCGTCGGAATTCGGCATCCGTTACTTCATGTTCGACGCGGGATGGTACCTCAAAGAAGATTTGACGCAAACCGTTCCGGAATTGGACATGCCCGAAGTGATGACGTACGCGCGCTCCAAAAATGTGGATATACTGCTTTGGGTGGTATATGAGCTTTTTGACAGTCAAATGGAAAAGGCGCTCAACAAGTATGTGGAATGGGGCATCAAAGGCGTGAAAATCGATTTTATGAATCGTTCCGATCAAGAAGTCGTAAATTTTTATTGGAAAGCGGCCGAGGAATGCGCCAAGCGCAAAATGGTGGTCAACTTTCACGGAGCGTATCGTCCCGATGGTTTGCGACGCGCTTACCCCAACGTATTGACGCGGGAAGCGTTGATTGAATTCGAATTCAGCGGAGTATCCGACCTCGACAATCCGGATCATCATTGCACCCTGCCTTTTATTCGGAATGTCGCCGGGCCGATGGATTATATTCCGGGTACCATGCTTAATTCCACGAAAAAAGATTTTTGCAAAAACGACGATACGCCGAGTGGTCAAGGTACACGTGCACATTCGATGGCTTTGGCGGTAATTACCGAAAGTCCCATGCAGATGCTGCCCGATGCGCAATCCGATTATTATCGCGAACGCGAATGCACTGAATTTTTAACAAAAATCCCGACCGAATGGGATGAAATCGTTCCGTTGGACGGAAAAATAGGTGATTACGCCGCACTGGCTCGTCGAAAAGACAATGTCTGGTATGTTGCCGCTATTACGGATTGGGATCCCCGAAA
>JAVBNP010000019.1:0-6852 GCA_031551455.1 Bacteroidales bacterium
CCGGAAACCGGGGTGACGTTTTTTTTACGAAAATTTTTCCGCTTCAATCATGGCGCATAAAGCGTGATATATCGGTAAATGATATTCTTGAACACGGAAAGTTTCACGCGCCGGTACGCGAATCGTTACATCGCATATCTCACAAAGCTTGCCGCCGTGCTCCCCGGTCATGCCGATGGTTTTAATGCCGAATGCTTTTGCGGTTTTACAGGCATTAAGCACATTTTTGGAATTTCCCGATGTGGAAATGCCGATGAGCAGATCGCCGGACCTGCCGTATCCGAAAACCTGTTGCGCAAAAACCATATCGGCAGCTACGTCATTGATAAATGCGGAAGAAATGGCCGATTGGCTCACCAATGATATCGCCGGTATTCCCTGCTGCAGATTATCGGCCAAATACGTGCCGTCATCGGGAAAAGCGGATTCGAGCGTCGTTCTCTGTTCCGCGGTCAACGATCGTTTCAACTTAAAACCTTTCATCAGTTCACCCACAATATGCTCGGCATCGGAAGCGCTGCCGCCGTTACCGCATGTCATGATGATACCGTTTTGCGAACAACACTTTTTGATTAATTCGTGAGCATTCCGGATATCTTCCAAACAACCGGACAATTGGGGATAGTTTGTTAAGAGAACATCCCATTCTTTTTGTACTTGTTCTTTCATCTTTCGGGAACGTAATACTTTATAAATAATATTATTTCGGACTTTTCGGATATCGAAACAATATGATCGACATCCGAAAAGTCCGAGAATTTAATCCGTATTCCGATTACAACAGATAACCGGCAACGGATAATGCGGCGTAGTCGCCTATGCTTTCGCCCAAACCCGCCGGAACGATTTTACAAACATCGCGCGCATGACCGAGCGCTTCTTGTTCGATTGCGATACGCATCGACGGTTCGATCAGCTCTTGTGCACGGCCATAGATGCTGCCCAAAACGATGATTTCTGGATTCAAAATATCAATTAACACGGACAATGCCATTCCCAGATAATGTCCGCAGGTACGGTATATCTCGGAGGCCAATTTATCTCCTTTGAAAGCCGCTTCGGCTACCGTTTTGGCGGTTAACGAATCTAGATCCGCGGGACCGTTGCAAAAGGTCACTTTTTCTCCCATTTGCAATTTTTCGAGAACCATGGTGTGCGTCAATTGAGCGATTCCGCCGCCGCTGCAAAAACCTTCGAATGAACCGGCTTTGCCGTATCCCACGGGACCCGTACGTTCGAGGCGAATATGCCCCACTTCGCCGGCCATGTCGTTGGTACCGGCATATAATCTGCCATCCAAAATCAATCCCGACCCCATTCCCGTACCGAATGTCAGAAATATGACGTTGTTGTATCCGCGAGCGGCTCCGTATTTCCATTCAGCAAGCGTACAGGCATTAGCGTCATTTTGCACGCCTGTTTTCACGCCGTACCGTTTTTCGATCAGTTCCGTAATGGGGATATTATCCCAACCCGGCAAATTGGGCGGCGACATAATCAATCCTTTCTTGCTGTCCAACGGACCGCCGCAACTGATACCTATGGCCGACAAATCTTTCGATACAAGTTTTGCATCAGCCAATGCTTTGTCAATATGCGCATAAATATTGTTAATGGTTTGGTTAAACCCTTTTGCGGTTTCCGTCGGGAACGAGTTTTTACCGATGATTTCGATTTGGCCGCTTTGATCGATCCGACCGACGACGATGGCACATTTGGTGCCTCCGACATCAATTCCGAGAATGTGTTGTGTTGTCATGATTGATAATTATCCGTATGTGTTTTTGGTGTGGTAAAGTTACTGTTTTTTTAATTCCTCCATCTCTCCGATAAACGGAATATCATCCATCAATTCCAACTCCACCATCTTTTGGATGTATGTTTCCATTTGCAAAAACTTGGTTGCATTAAGCGCTCCAACCGTTTTTTTCATCTTGCAAAAATACTTTTTATGAAGTTTGGCAATATTTTTTTCGTTTTTGAAAGATTGTTTTACGATGTTTGCCGCACCGTCGTTGGTCAATGTCGAATAACCATCGATATATTGCGCAAGATTGATCAATCTCTCCTTAACCAATTCTTTACGCTTTGCCTCGTATTCATCGTATATCGGCCAGAATGCAGAAGCCGCGTCGTTATTCAACCCCATGTAAACGTCAATTAACTCTTTTTTGTCTTTACCGAAAACCGATTGAATGATTTCCAAATCATTCGGATTTGTCGATTGTGCTTGCGTTATTGAACCAAATATCAAACCGACGATAACCGTCGAAAAAAACTTTTTCATGTTGAGATAAATTTAATGTGTTTAAAACCAAAATAAATGCAGCCTTGGTGTCTTTTATAATCCCGTCGGCTGTTCTTACATAACATCGTTCGATTTATTTTGTTTTTTTCCTCCGATGGGGATTCCCGCCCCGATTTGGAACGTTTGGTTTTGTATTTTGATTTGTTCCCCGTCTTTGGATGTATTAATAAATCCTTGTGCAAACCGTACGTTGATCCGCATGCCTTTCCCTTTCATCAACCGCCATTGAACATCAATCGCCAAACCCGCATCCATTAAGGTGATGTGGTCGCGAATGTGACGACGATACGTAAGCGTTCCGTCGTCTGTCTTTTCTTGATAAATGTCGGTTGCTTTAGTATTAAGCGCCAATTGCGGGCCTGCCGATACGGACCAAGCCGAGCTCAAGTTGTACCGCAACATCGGCGTTAATTCCAAATAAGAAAGATGTCTTTTCATGGAAATATCATTACCCGATATTTCCACGGAACGGTCAAACCAATATTCTTCGGGAATATTTCGACCGCCTTTGGGCGATTTGAACATGAAATAATTCGCAATAGTCAATCGATTGGACAATTTTACGTCCAAATACGCCCCGAATGAAAATCCGACATCCGCTTTATCGTCAATACCCGTGAATTGAAATCCCTGCGCCGCCAACTGAATACCGACTTCGATTTTGCCATTGTTGAGTTTATCTCCGAAAACCAAAGCGATCAAAACTTGAGAGAACGTCGAACAACAGAAAAAAAACAACGGGATGATGCAAAAGAATCTTTTTATCATTGCAATTCGAGGAACAATACATTCGAATATTTTAACAACTCGAATTCGTGAATGTTTCTTGACGAGACCAAAAAACGTTACGATTTATGTCGATAAAATTTGCAAATGCTTTGTTTCGTATTTTGCAGACAACACACTCATCACATCAATCGGGCCGATCGACCCGCAGTGACACGGAAAAATATAATTTGTTGATTCCGTACATTTTTTCTCGAAAAACCAAATAATGATATATTGTCAACAAAAATTCGAGTATTTTTGTTGTTGTTTGTAGTATTATTTATATCATTTATGAAAACACGATTTTTTCTTTTTACAATTCTTTTCTTTGTCGCAAGCTGCGGCAATACCGGCAAAGGCAAACAATCCGTCGAGCCGAGAATTCTGAAAGGGTATTTCATCAAAAACACGGTGGAAGGTACCGACGAATTGCAATGTTACGTATTTACCGATCAACCGACGTTCTCGCAGATCTGCGGTATGGCAACAACCATGTCAGACAAACCCGATATCCCCGATTTCAATAAAAGTATCGTTGTTGCCGTTACGGGAAAAAGTACCAATCATCCGACAAGCATCAATTTGGTGAAAACGAGCCGTGAAAACGGAACACTGATTGTATCCGTCGCCGTGGATGCGTCCGAAGATGAACTCAGCTACACGCTGCGACCGTTGACCGTTGCGTCTTTCGACAAAGCGGGAGTCAAAAAAGTCGTATTCCGCAAAGGAGGACAGGATATTTATTCGGTTGACTTGTAAAAGACCTTCCCGCTTTTGCACGGAAAAACGAATACTGATTCCGACGATAATAAGGAATCAATCGTATTTGACCGGTCGGAAACCGGTGCAAATATTGTAACGGAACAACCGCATTTTTAACTACTTTTGGCGTCAAAATCATGTACATGAAGATTCATTTGATCGCCATGGGCGGCAGCGCCATGCACAATTTGGCTATCGCTCTTAAAGAGAAAGGATACGAAGTGAGCGGTTCGGACGACGAAATATTCGAGCCTTCGCGCAGTCGGCTGTTGCGTCACGGATTGTTGCCGCCGGAAACGGGATGGTTTCCCGATCGGATACATAAAGGATTGGATGCCGTGATTCTCGGAATGCACGCTCGTGCCGATAATCCCGAACTTGAAAAGGCCCGCCGACTCGGGTTGAAAATATTTTCGTACCCCGAATATCTGTACGAACAATGCAAAGATAAGAAACGGTTCGTTATCGGCGGAAGCCATGGCAAAACGACAATTACGGCGATGGTGATGCACGTGTTGCAACGAGCGGACGTCAACTTTGATTATATGGTCGGCGCACAAATCGAAGGTTTTGATACGATGGTTCGTTTATGTCGCGATGCGCAAATTGCCGTTTTCGAAGGCGATGAATACCTTTCTTCCGTACTCGACCCGCGGCCCAAATTTCACCTCTATCGACCTCATGTTGCGTTGATCAGCGGCATCGCGTGGGATCACATCAATGTTTTTCCCACGTTTGAAAATTATGTGGAGCAATTCGATAAATTCATCAACTTGATCGAACCGGGCGGAACGTTGATTTATTGCGAAAACGATAAGGTGTTGACAGGATTGGTGAAAACCAAACATCGCGATATTTGCACCATACCTTACGGCACACATCCGTACGCGATCAAAGACGGCATTACATTTTTGAAAACTCTCGACCTCATACCGTTGCAAATATTCGGCGAGCACAACCTGCAAAACATCAACGGCGCATTGCAAATATGTCGCGAAGCGGGTGTCAGCGACCGAACGTTTTACGAAGCGATTGCCGATTTCAAGGGCGCTGCCAAACGCTTGCAAACGTTGGTACAAAACGAGCATACGCATGTTTTTCTCGATTTCGCACATTCGCCTTCGAAATTGAAAGCGACCGTAAATGCCGTCAAGCAACAATATCCTTCACGAAAACTGTTTGCCTGCATGGAGTTGCATACGTTCAGCAGTTTGAGCGAAAATTTCTTGGAACAATATCGCGATTCGATGGCCGAGGCTGACACGGCATGGGTGTATTACAACCCGGAAACGGTGCGACACAAAAAGTTGACGTTTTTCGATCCGCAAACCGTACGCAATGCATTCAGCACCCCGAACGTGGAAGTGTTTACCGATTCGGAAGCGCTTTTGCAAAAAATAAAAAACACGGATTGGCACGATAAAAGTCTGCTGATCATGACTTCGGGAAATTTTAACGGTACGGATTTTTCGAAATTGGCCGAAGAAATCGCTCAAAATTAAGCATCAAAAAACGTGGCATTGTAAATTCCGAAAATATCATAAATCAAAACCTATCAGGTTTTTGAAACCTGATAGGTTTAAGCTGAGCTTAACCTTCATGAAAAATATTATTCCTCTCTTTTTAGTCGCTTTGTCATTGGCGGCTTGTACCGAAAAAAGCAATCCGGTAACGGAACGACAATTGCTTCAAATGTTGGACAATAAAGATTTTTTCCGATTGGAAACCCGATTGGAAAAAGATCGATCGCAACTGTCGAAAAGCACCGTTTTATACCTCGAAACACACTTACAAAACGCTTTTAACCGAACCGAACAATCGTTGCAAACCATTGATACGTTGCTCGGCGGTTACACAAAGTCACTGAACGATACGCTTCTTTCAAATATTTATCAGCTCAAATTTGATAATTACGTGAAACAGTGTCGGTACGGAGAAGCTGCCGAAGCATTGAAAATCGCCATGGACAAATACGGCCATGCATCGGACAGTACCGATTTGGCCGATCTGCACGAAGCATATAACACTTTCGAACCACTGAAAGCGCTTCCTCCGCAAAAAATGCACATCACGGCAGACGTTACCGTTCCCGTCTCGCGCAATCAATTCAATCATGTGATCATGCGGGCAACGTGCGGAGGACAATCGGAAGATTTTGTTTTCGACACCGGTGCCATGTTGTCCGTTGCGTCCGAGAGTTGTGCTCGACGAATGGGAATTCATGTGTTGGAATCATCGATCAAAGTCGGAAATTCGGTCGGAAGCAAAGTTCAATCGAAAGTCGGCATTGCCGACAGCCTGCGAATCGGCAATCTATTGATCGAAAATGTTACCTTTTTGATAATCCCCGACGAGATGCTTTCGTTTACCGAAATCAATTACGCCATTCACGGAATCATCGGATTTCCGATCATGTATCAAATGAAAGAACTCATTCTGCACAAAGATGAAAGTATCACCGTTCCCGTCCATCCGACAAAACGTGATCTGCATAATCTCTTTTTGGATGGTCTTTCGCCGATTATTCGCGCCGAAACCGATTGCGACACCATGCTTTTTAAAATGGATACGGGAGCAACATCAACCGAATTTTCCGAGAAATATTTCGCCGCTCATAAAAGTGAAGTTCTCGAAAAAGGAGTGTTAAAAACGGCAAAACGAGGTGGTGCCGGCGCTATAATCGATTCCGAACATTACGAGTTGGAAAAATTTCGGGTGAAAATCGGCGGGTGCGAGCTGACGCTTCCGACCATTGATGTAATGACTGAAAAACTCGCGTTCACTGAGGATTACGACGGTAATTTGGGACAGGACGTATTGATGCATTTCAACAAACTGATCCTAAATTTCGAAGATATGTATTTGGCGCTCGAAGACTAGGGTGTGTTAACGCATAATTTCATATCTTTGCAAAAAATGAAAATATGAAATTAACGGAAGAACAATATGATACAATTGCGGAATATTTTCCGATCCAACGCGGCAACGTAAGTTTAAGCAATTTGGAGATTTTA
>JAVBNP010000094.1:0-17181 GCA_031551455.1 Bacteroidales bacterium
CGATATATACCGAAAAAGGAGCAAAAACGGCCGTTTTGCATTTCGAAATATGGGAAGAATCCAATAAGATGAATCCGGAACTTTGGATCATCAAAAAGTAAGTTCGAACACTCGGGACAACCGACCTACACCTACATTAATCAAAAAAAGTCTGTATTTTTTTCCGGAAAAATGAAACCTTATTCCGACAAATCAGTATACATAGGTATAAACATATTTGTCGATGGAGCAAAAATTGAAAATAGCATCAACGTCGGACAGTCTGCATTTGGTTGAAAAATTTGTGGATGAGGTTTCGTCAAGCTGCAATATTGATCACGATGTATACGGCAATCTTTTGATTGCCACACTCGAAGCGGCCAACAATGCGATCACGCACGGTAATAAACTTAATGAAAATAAACAGGTGGAACTTGTCTGCACGGTAGAAGAAGACAAAATCCTCCTCACCGTAAAAGATGAAGGACCCGGGTTTGATTACCAAAATATTCCCGATCCCACTTCTCCCGAAAATATTGAAAATATGAGCGGGCGCGGTGTCTTTTTGATGTCAAAACTTTCCGATAAAATAGAATTTGAAAACAACGGAAGTTTTGTCAAAATGACGTTTTTCCTTTTAAAAAGTTAAGATTTGGCCATTCGTTTCTTCTCCGATGATGTTTCCTTTCAGCCGGAAAATAAGCGCAAAACAGGGCAATGGTTGAAAGAAGTGATCATAACGGAGGGAAAGCAACCGGGTGAATTACGTTACGTATTTGTATCAGACGAAAAAATTCTCGAAATCAACAAAAGATTTCTCCAACACGATTATTACACCGACATTATTACATTTGATGATTCCGAAGGGGATACGATTTCCGGAGAGATGTACATCGGTATCGAAACCGTGCGTTCAAATGCCGAAGATTACCGAACAGACTTTCGGAACGAGTTATTGCGCGTGATGGTGCACGGCGTGCTTCATTTATGCGGATACGACGACAAAACGGAAAAAGAACAACGGCAGATGCGGACTGCCGAAACAAAATACTTGAGTTTTTGGAACGATTGAGATTGGCGAATTAATATTCAGCCTCAATTATTTTATCTCGATCACTTTTATACGATATCCTTACCGAACGGCGCCAGCGCCAAGCCGGCCAGTTTGAAATGTTGCTTTCCGAAAGGAATGCCGATGATGGTGATACAAAAAATGATACCCCAAAACAAGTGCGACAGGCAAATCCATATCCCGCCGATAAAAATCCAAATCACATTCATTAAGGTATTCAGACATCCGCCGGCTTGAGGATGCGGTACGACTTTTCGGCCGAAAGGCCACAAAGCTAACACTGCCAATTGAAAGCATTTAATTCCCCAAGGAATACCGATAATGGTAATGCAAAAAACCAGCCCCGCCGCAACATATTCCAAGGCGATAAAAATCCCGCCGAATAACAACCAAATAATATTTCCGATAACAGACATGCAATATTTTTTATAGGTTTCGACAAAAACAAAACTAAATGTTTTTTTGCAAATATTTTCTCGAATTATTGCAAATAAAAAAGGAAGTATTACTTTTGCAACTGTGTTGTATAACATATTTGATAGCAGCAATGACAAATAATTCACTCATTCTTAGCCACATTGTGGTGGTGCTCATTAGTAAAAACTGATGTGAGAATGGTGTGTTGACATAATCGAACAGAAAAGAAAACCCTTCTCGCATCAAGTGAGAGGGGTTTTTTGATTAAAAAACAATCAAAACCCGACGAGGGCAGGTTTAATAAAATCATTGAACATGAAGATTCCATTACGAAGTGCGGCAAGCACACAAGGCAGACGAATGGCAGGCGCACGACGTCTGTGGCGCGCCAACGGCATGAAACCGGAACAAGCGGGAAAACCGATCATCGCTATTGTCAATTCTTTCACACAGTTTGTACCGGGGCACGTCCATTTGCATGAAATCGGGCAATTCGTCAAATCCGAAATCGAAAAACTCGGTTGTTTTGCCGCCGAATTTGATACCATCGCCATCGACGACGGCATTGCCATGGGACACGACGGCATGTTGTATTCGCTGCCTTCGCGCGATTTGATTGCCGACAGTGTGGAATACATGTGCAATGCGCACAAGGCCGATGCGATGATTTGCATCAGTAATTGCGATAAGATCACGCCGGGTATGTTGATGGCCGCCATGCGCCTGAACATTCCCGCCGTATTCGTATCGGGCGGGCCGATGGAAGCGGGAAAGCTCGGCGACGGCTATTACGACTTGATCGATGTAATGGTGAAAGCGGGCGACGATAGCGTAAGCGACGAAGATGTTCGCCGCTTGGAAATGACGGCTTGCCCCACCTGCGGTTCGTGTTCGGGAATGTTCACCGCCAACTCGATGAACTGTCTCAACGAGGCGATCGGGCTTGCGTTGCCGGGGAACGGCACTATTGTGGCCACGCACGTCAACCGGAAGCAACTGTTCAAAGACGCGGCCAAGCTGATTGTCGACAATGCTTATAAATATTATCGCGACGGCGACGAAAGCGTTTTGCCGCGAAGCATCGCCACACGCGCGGCTTTCCTCAACGCGATGACGCTTGACATTGCCATGGGCGGCTCGTCGAATACGGTATTGCATCTGTTGGCTGTAGCACAGGAAGCAGGCGCCGATTTCACTATGGACGACATCGATACGCTTTCGCGGAAAACGCCGTGTATCTGCAAAGTAGCTCCCAATACACAAAAATATCCTATAGAAGATGTTAACCGAGCGGGCGGCATCATCGCCATTATGGGCGAGTTGGCGCGCGCCGGATTGGTGGACACTTCGGTTCGTCGTGCGGACGGGCTTACCTTGGCCGAAGCCGTCGATAAATTCGACGTTATGAGTCCGAACGTAACCCACGAAGCCACGTTCAAATACAAATCGGCACCGGCGGGTCGATTCAATCTTGTTATGTCTTCGCAGGATACGTATTATCCCGAATTGGACAAGGACAGGGCAAACGGCTGCATTCGCGATTTGTCGCACGCTTACAGCAAAGACGGCGGATTGGCGATATTGAAAGGAAATATTGCACAAGACGGTTGCGTGATCAAAACGGCCGGTGTGGATGAAAGTCTGATGCAATTCAAAGGTGCGGCAAGGGTTTTCGATTCGCAGGAAGCAGCTTGCGACGGTATTCTCGGCGGGAAAATATCGGCCGGCGATGTGGTGGTCATCACGCACGAAGGTCCCAAAGGCGGCCCGGGGATGCAGGAAATGCTTTATCCCACGTCGTACATCAAATCGCGACACTTGGGCAAGGAATGCGCGTTGATCACCGACGGGCGGTTCTCGGGCGGAACATCGGGCCTTTCCATCGGGCATATTTCCCCCGAAGCGGCAGCAGGCGGCAATATCGGCTTGCTTCGCGACGGTGACATTATCGAAATAAATATCCCCGAACGCAGCATCAACGTGTTGCTGAGTGCCGGCGAATTGGCAGCGCGGCGCAACGAAGAATCGGCACGCGGCGACAAGGCTTTCACACCGCCGCATCGCAAACGCGAAGTATCGAAAGCGCTGAAAGCATACGCTTCGATGGTAAGCTCGGCAGACAAAGGCGCGGTAAGGATTATAGAATAGACCTATTGGGTTTTGAAAATCCGATAGGTTTGATTTGAAAAGAAAAGAATAACAAAAAATGTCGTAATTAACCCGAAGCGGGTTTGGAAAATAAATAAAAATCAAGACTTGAGACCTATCGGGTCTTCAAAACCCAATAGGTCGGTCAGTTCCGAAAATAATAAAATCAATAATTAACACTATGTCCGAAAAACACATTTCCGGTTCCGAGGCGCTGATGCACTCGTTAATCAACGAAGGGGTCGACATGATATTCGGGTATCCGGGAGGGCAAATCATACCGGTATTCGATGCCATGTACGATTTCAAAGATAAGGTAAACCATATACTGGTACGTCACGAACAAGGCGCTACCCACGCCGCACAAGGTTATGCCCGAGTGTCGGGAAAACCGGGTGTGGCCATCGTAACGTCGGGTCCGGGCGCAACCAACGCCATCACGGGTATTGCCGATGCGATGATAGACAGCACTCCGATTGTGGTCATCTCGGGACAGGTTGCATCGCCGCTGCTCGGTTCCGATGCTTTTCAGGAAATCGACTTGGTGGGTATTACGCAACCCATTACCAAATGGGCCTATCAGATACGTTCGGCAAAAGATGTCGCTTGGGCCGTGGCGCGCGCGTTTTATATCGCTTCCACGGGACGCCCGGGGCCGGTGGTACTCGACTTCACCAAGGATGCGCAAAACGAAAAGGTGGATTTCAAGCCGCAAAAAATCACGCACATTCGCAGTTATATTCCCATTCCCGAACCGGAGCCGAAATCGCTTAAAGAAGCGGCGCGTTTGATCAACGAGGCGAAAAAGCCTTTGGGATTGGTGGGACAAGGCGTCATATTGGGTCAAGCCGAAAAAGAATTGCTTGCTTTTCTGCGCAAGGCGGATATTCCGGCAGCGTCGACCATTCTCGGATTGTCGGCGTTGGCGTCGGACGAGCCGCTCAACGTCGGAATGCTCGGTATGCACGGCAATGTGGCACCCAACATGAAAACCAACGAATGCGACGTATTGATTTCCATCGGCATGCGTTTTGACGACCGCGTGACGGGCAATTTAGACACGTATGCCAAACAGGCCAAGATTATTCATTTCGATATCGATCCTTCGGAAGTCGATAAAAATGTCAAAACGACGGTAGCCGTGTTGGGTAACGTGAAGGAAACGCTTCCGGCGGTGACCGCGTTGCTGAAAGAAGCCAAGCATGAGGAGTGGCGCAAGGAATTCAAGCCGCTTCACGACAAGGAAGAAAATGTGGTGATTCGTCCCGAACTTTATCCGACCGAAGGCCCCGTTAAAATGGGAGAAGTGGTGAATAAGGTGAGCGAAGCGACGCGTAACGATGCGGTTTTGGTGACCGACGTGGGACAAAACCAAATGATGGGGGTTCGTTATTTCAAACATAAGCGAACGCGCAGCGTGGTGACTTCGGGCGGGCTCGGAACGATGGGCTACGGGCTTCCGGCAGCCATCGGAGCCAAATTCGGTGCTCCCGATCGTACGGTCTGCCTTTTCGTGGGCGATGGTGGTTTGCAAATGACCATTCAGGAATTGGGTACGGTGATGCATTCGGGCATCGAGGTGAAAATCATATTGTTGAACAACAGTTTTCTCGGGATGGTTCGACAATGGCAAGAACTTTTCTTCCAAGAACGTTATTCGGAAACCATTATGGATAACCCCGATTTCGTGAAGATTTCCGAGGCTTACCGCATTCCCGCACGCAGGGTGACCGATCGGAAAGACTTGGACGGCGCCATCGATGAAATGTTGAAGACAAAAGGCGCTTATTTGCTTGAAGTGGTAGTGGAACAAAAGGGTATGGTTTACCCGATGATCCCTGCCGGAGCAAGTATCTCGAATATTTTGTTGGGAGACGAACAGAATTCGAAAAATCAATGATTATTTTGAAATCATCAAATTAAAATTGTCATGGAAGAAAAGAAGACATTATATACCATCACCGTTTTTTCGGAAAACACGGTCGGATTACTCAATCAAATCACCATCATCTTTACGCGTCGTCGGCTGAATATCGAGACGCTTTCCGTCTCGCCGTCGGCCATCGAAGGTATTCACAAGTTTACCATCACGGCTTTCTCCGATCCCGACACTATTGCTAAGGTGGTGAAACAGATTGACAAACGGGTGGATATCATCAAAGCGTATTGCAATACCGACGAGGATTTGGTGCATCAAGAAATTGCACTCTATAAAGTATCGACCGACAAGCTTTTGCAACTCGGTTCGATCGAGGAACTTCTTGGCCGTCACAACGCAAAGATATTGGAGTTGACGAAGGATTACACGGTGCTCCAAAAAACGGGACATCATGCGCAAACGCAAGCGCTGTTCAAGGAATTGAGCGAACGGACGGGCGTGTTGCAATTCATCCGCTCGGGTCGCGTAGCTATTACCAAAGAGCGCGTGGAACGGCTGAGCGATATGCTGGCGGTATTGGAAGAAAGGGTAAAACCCGACGGTTCGTTCGAGATGTGATATATTACGTTGTTGTGTCTCATTCCGACAGGATGAACAAAATTATTCGTATTTTTGTGGCAATTAAGTATTTCGACATATAAATCAGTATTTTTAATAGGAATAGTCTAAAATCAATAAATTCAAATTTTTAACAAATGGCAAAAATAAATTTTGGCGGAGTAGTAGAAGATGTAGTAACCCGCGAGGAGTTTCCCGTAAGCAAGGCTCGCGAAGTTTTAAAAAATGAGACCATTGCGGTGATCGGTTACGGCGTGCAAGGTCCCGCACAATCGCTTAATATGCGCGACAACGGGTTCAGCGTCATCATCGGGCAAGCTCCCGAGTTCAAAGCGGATTGGGATAAAGCGGTTGCCGACGGATGGGTTCCGGGCGAAACACTTTTCCCCATTGAAGAGGCTGCCAAGAAAGCAACCATCATACAATATTTGGTTTCCGACGCGGCACAACGCACTTTGTGGCCTGCATTGAAACCTTGCTTGAAAGCGGGTGACGCTTTGTACTTTTCTCATGGATTTTCGGTCACTTACAAAGAACAGACGGGCGTGATTCCTCCTGCCGACATCGACGTAATTTTGGTGGCTCCCAAAGGATCGGGCACCAGCGTGCGTCGTAACTTCTTGGCAGGCACGGGTATCAATTCAAGTTATGCCGTATTCCAAGATGCAACGGGACGGGCGTTGGAACGCACTTTGGCGCTCGGTATCGCCGTGGGTTCGGGTTATTTGTTCCCGACGACTTTCGAACAGGAAGTGTACAGCGACCTTACCGGCGAACGCGGCGTGTTGATGGGCGCTTTGGCAGGGATCATGGATGCTCAGTATAAAGTGTTGCGCGACAACGGACACACTCCCAGCGAAGCTTTCAACGAAACGGTTGAAGAATTGACGCAAAGCTTGATCCGCTTGGTGGACGAAAACGGTATGGACTGGATGTACAGCAATTGTTCGGCAACAGCCCAAAGAGGTGCATTGGATTGGCGTCCACGTTTTGCGGCAGCCGTAATGCCCGTATTCGAAGATTTGTATGCCCGCGTGAAAGACGGCCGCGAATGCAAGCGTGTACTCGACTCGACCGGAGGTCCTAATTACAAAGTTGAATTGGAAAAAGAATTGAAAGAATTGCGCGAATCGGAAATCTGGCAAGCCGGAGAACAAGTTCGCAAATTGCGCCCGGGGAAATAATCGATATTGCATAAATATGATTTGCGTCGTAGCGGTATCAACCCGTCAAAACGCTTTGAATAATTTTCGGGCAGGCAGAAACCTGCCCGATTTTATTTGAAAATTAAAATAACAATGATAACATTCCGTCAAGCAACCTTTGATGATTGCACTTTGATTCGTGATTTGGCGCTTCCTTCGTGGACAGTCGCGTATGGCGAAATTTTGTCGGAAGAACAGATCGCATACATGATGGAAAAAATGTATTCCGATGAATCTCTTCGGCAACAAATGCAGGAAGGGCATGTATTTTTCATCGCTTACGATTCCGGCGAACCTGCGGGTTTTGTTTCTCTCAATCCGAAGATCGACGGGTTATACGTTTTGGAAAAGCTATATGCATTGCCTTCGAAACACGGTACGGGTGCGGGACGACTCTTGGTCGAAAAAGTCGAAGAATACATTCGCAATCATCATCCGGGACAAAAGATATTGCTTGAATTAAACGTGAACCGTGATAATAAAGCGGTCGGATTTTACGAACATATCGGTTTTCGCATCGATCGTACGGTGGATGAATATATCGGAGACGGGTTCTATAAAAACGACTACATCATGCAAAAATCGGTTGAAGGCTGAAATCCGTGAAGATATCGGATTGTTGCATCGTCGAAGCATAAAATTCTTCGGAAATATTATCGGCTCGGTTATTTTTCGTACCTTTGCAAGATACACCAAAGATATTTGCGATCGGTGGATTTAATTATGTCATCTGTTAATTAACCAATATAAAAATGTCAGTAAATAAGAATTTTTCGTTAAACGGTAAGATTGCTTTGGTTACCGGAGCTTCTTACGGGATAGGTTTTTCGATTGCCTCGGCGCTTCATGAAGCGGGTGCTGCCATCGTTTTTAACGACATCAAACAAGATTTGGTCGACTCGGGTTTGGCCGCGTATAAAGAAAAAGGCATTAATGCTCACGGATACGTGTGCGACGTTACCGATGAGGCTGCGGTAAACGCATTGATTGCCAAAGTCGAAAAAGAAGTCGGCATTATTGATATTTTGGTCAATAATGCGGGAATCATTAAAAGAATCCCGATGGTGGAAATGTCGGCTGCCGAATTTCGTCAAGTAATCGATGTCGACCTAAATGCACCGTTTATCGTGGCAAAAGCCGTTATTCCGGGTATGATTAAAAAAGGAAGCGGTAAAATTATCAATATTTGTTCGATGATGAGCGAATTGGGTCGCGAAACCGTGTCGGCCTATGCTGCCGCAAAAGGCGGATTGAAAATGCTGACGCGTAACATTGCTTCCGAATACGGTCAATACAACATCCAATGCAACGGACTCGGTCCCGGGTACATTGCCACACCGCAAACAGCGCCGTTGCGTACCGAAGGACATCCCTTTAATTCGTTTATTATCGCCAAAACGCCGGCTGCCCGTTGGGGTAACCCCGAAGATCTTGCCGGTCCTGCCGTTTTCTTGGCGTCGGGAGCATCCGACTTCGTTAATGGTCACATTTTGTATGTAGACGGAGGTATTTTGGCTTATATCGGGAAACAACCGTAATAAAAACGATACGTTTATGGTTTAAAACCTGCCGAATTTTACATTCGGCAGGTTTTGTTGATTTATTTCGTTTGCAGGAAATACAAATGTTTCATACTTTTGTACGTTCGATTCGGGTTACTTCTGAAAATATCGGACGAATAGCATGTGAAATGATCGTGCGATAAATAGCTCGCACATCGGTATTAAAACGGATTTTGAACTAAAAATAAAGTAAAAATGAAAAATTGGATTATTGTCGTGTGCAGCATTCTTGTGCTGGCATCGTGTAAAGTCAATCAAGTGAAGATTGAGGTGAGCAATCCTTCGGATGCGACTCACGATAAGACGGTTGTTGAAATGGCTTGGACGGATATTACCGCCAAAATGCCGTCCGTCGATCCTTCGAAAATTATGGTGGTATGTGCCAAGAGCGGAGAGGAATTACCGTATCAGGTTGTTTATAACGGCCAATCAACGCCTCAAGCCTTGATTTTTCAAGTAACATTGGCTCCGAAAGAATCGGCGGAATTGTTGATCAAAGAAGGTACGCCGAAACAACAAACGGTTAAAACATTCGGGCGGCAAGTTCCCGAACGTAAGGACGATTTTGCGTGGGAAAGCGATCGTATCGCTTTCCGTATGTACGGCCCGGCTTTGGCTTCCGAAAATCCGAGCAACGGAGTGGATTTGTGGTTGAAAAAAACGGAAAAAATGATCGTTGATCAATTTTACAACGATGATTTAAACAACGGAAAATCGTATCACATCGATCACGGCGAAGGTTTGGATTGCTACAAAGTGGGTCATGCATTGGGTGCCGGCGGTATTGCTCCTTATATCAACGACACGCTTTGGGTAGGTAATAACTACGTGACGCAAAAAGTTTTGGATAACGGTCCGTTGCGTACCACATTCGTACTGACGTACGATAATCTTCCCGTTGGAAAGAAAAAGTTTAAAGAAGAAATCGTTATTTCGTTGGACGGAGGTTCGCAACTTAATAAAGCCGTGGTTTTCTACGACGGCGATTTTACCGATATGCAAGTAGCTCCGGGCATTTTCCTGCATCAAGATCCGGGTAACGTTAAAGCAAACGTAGCGGCAGGATATATTGCCTTTGGCGAAACGGCAACTTCCGATGCTGGAGTACCTGCCGGTCGGAACTACCTTGCGGTGGTAATTCCCGACGGAAAGATGACCGAAAATTTGAATAAGTGGGGTCATTTGTTGGCATTGGCTCCGTATAAAAAAGGTGAAAAATTCACCTATTATTTCGGCGGCGGATGGAGCGAATGGGGTTTTGCCACCGATGACGCATGGTTTGATTATGTGGCAAATTATGCGGCTAAACTGAAAAATCCGGTGAAAGTAACAATTAAGTAATCCGAATCAATCGATTAATTATATAACAAAAATGCCTCCGTTTTTCAGCGGAGGCATTTTTGTTATGCGTATATAGTACCGAATTTATTCGTTGTTCGACATTCCCGTCCATTTATCGGGAGCTTCCCGCCATTGTCTCAACAAATTTAATTGTTCGGGTTTGATGTATCCCGAATTTAAAGCCAAATCGAGCAATTCGTTGTAATCGGTTAATGTATGCAATTCGCAACCGGCTTTTTTGAAATTTTCTTCGGCCAACGGGAATCCGTAGGTGAAAATTGCCGCCATGCCCAATACGGGATTTCCGGCGGCGCGTATGGCGTCAACGGCCGCCAAACTGCTGCCCCCGGTTGAGATTAAATCTTCGATGACCGTCACTTTTTTACCCGGTTCGAGGTGACCCTCGATCTGATTCCCCAACCCGTGACCTTTGGCCGACGAACGAATGTATATAAACGGAAGACCCATGGCATCGGCCGTCAAAGCGCCTTGTGCAATGGCACCCGTGGCTACTCCCGCAATTATTTCCGTTTCCGGATAATACCGACGAACGGTTTGTACCAAGGTATCTCTTATGATACCGCGTATTTCGGGAAAACCAAGCGTTTGACGATTATCGCAATATATCGGCGATTTCCATCCCGATGCCCAAGTAAAGGGATTTGCAGGTTCTAACTTTATTGCCTTACTTTGCAACAGATAATACGATATGGATTGATGACCGGACATGGATGATGACATTAAAATTTATTTTAACGATCGAGTTGTCGTTTTAACCGACAAAAATATAAAAAGCTCCGCAATAGACAACGATCAAGTTTATGTCTTTGAAAACAAAAAAGCATTGGCAAAACGATTGGATCGGTTTGAAGAATCGAATGACGAATGTTTGTGCGTCACGCATCACGATATCGATGAATTGTTCGAGTGCACGGCGGCTTGTTTTAAGTACGTGGAAGCAGCCGGTGGTTTGGTGACACTTGCCGACGGAAGATTGTTGTTGATTAAACGGCTCGGAAAATGGGATTTACCCAAAGGAAAAGCGGAAAAAAACGAATCGCTTCCCGAAACAGCTGTTCGCGAAGTAATGGAAGAATGCGGACTGGCGATCGAGCCGAAAATACTCGGCGAATTGATGCATACGTTCCATACGTACCGGCGAGACGGTAATCATATTTTAAAACACACGGCATGGTATACCATGTCATATGACGGTGACGATACCCTGCATCCTCAAATTACCGAAGACATCACCGATGCGGTTTGGTTGCCCGAAAGTCGGATGGATATGGTATTGCAAAATACCTATGAATCCGTCAAACAAGTGTTGGAACACCGATTGTCGGTGAACACGTAAATATTGACGGACTTTCAAATATCGGCTGTGTTTGGAAAAATTTCGAAGCCGATTTCGGCGGATTAATCCCGGCCCGATAATCTTGTCGAAACGTAAGATTTTATGTGTTGTTTGTGAAATTAACACGTTTTTTGACGACATTTTGCAGATATATCGCTTTTTTCGGCATAATAATGATGTCCGAATGCTTTGTTTTGCACGCACAGCCTCGATCGCATACCGACGCGGATACCATACGCAAAAACGGGCAAAAAGAGAATTTGCCCGGCAAAACGAAAGCTCCGTCGAAATGGATTCGCGAATTAAAAAACGTCATTATTGTTCCTCCCAAGAATAACAACGAAACCGATACGTTCAATGTGCAATCGCCTGCCGGGATGTATGTTGATCTTGAAGGACGTACCATTTCCAAGATACGAATATTAAGGCTGAAACCCTTCGGAACAAGCGTTAACGATACCGTTCCTTACGAAACATCGTGGCTCGGAAAAGCAGGAAATTCCACCCATGTAAACACCCGCGAATTTATTCTTCGCAACGCTTTGTTGTTTCACGAGGGAGATACCGTCAATCGTTTTAAATTGGCCGACTCCGAACGATTTTTGCGTAGCCTGCGGTATCTCGAAGATGCTCGCATCATTGCGACGCCTTTGCCCGACGGGCAAGCGGAAGTATTGGTGATTGCGCAGGATATATTGCCGTATGGGGTAGATTTCGGCACCAATTTTTCTTCCAATGCCAATGCGGCACTTATCAACCGAAATATTCTCGGCTTAGGCATCGAAATGAAAACGGGCGCTTTCATCAATTCTCGAAAAAACCAATTAATGGGTTATGAAGGGAAACTGCGTATCAATACCATCGGAAGTTCGTTTATTTCCTTCGAAGCCGATTATTTGGATAAATATGAAACCAAGAGATACGGACTCATGGTTAATCGAGACTTTTATGCTCCCACTACCAAGTATGCCGGAAACTTGAGTTTTTACAATTCGCGAATTCCCGTTAATTATTACGATCCCGAAAAATCTTACGAAGAACTCAATCCGATATCCGTCAGATTTAATCGATTCGACGGGTGGCTCGGACGTTCTTTTCAGATCAACAAAAATCCGTTTAACAAACAACGCAACAACATTACTGTATCGCTCGGGGTACAGCAGACATATTTTTTGGACCGGCCGGAAAACGCTCAAAACCTTTATTACAAATTTCAAGACCGCACGACATATTTGACCTCATTAACTTATTCGCAACAAGCATATTATAAAACAAATTTAATCTACAATTTCGGTCGTACGGAGGATATTCCGTACGGGTATCTGTTGTCGGTCGTGACGGGAAAGGAATATAACGAACTGTACAATCGTCCTTACATCGGAGCAAATCTTTCGGCCGGATATTTCATTCCGAAATTGGGATATTTATCGGGAGCATTTGTGTACGGTACCTTTTTTCGAAACGGAACCGAACAAGGTACGATCGATGTTCAGGCAAATTATTTTACCAATTTATACGTCCTCGGCCAATTCAGACAACGTACGTTTATTAATGCGCAATATACTCGCCAATTGGACACCAAATTAGACGATTATCTTGCCATTGACGGCGATTACGGAATACCCGGATTTAGGAATGATTCGGTTTTAGGGAGACATCGGTTCAATTTTTCCGTGGAACAGGATTTGTTTACTCCTTGGAATTTTTACGAATTTCGCTTTGTATTGTATGCTTTTGTCAATTTCAGCTGGCTCGGCGGATACAGCGACCCGATCATGGAAAGCACACTGTATTCTTCTTTCGGAATAGGAATTCGCATCAGAAACAACAGGCTTGTATTTAATACGTTGCAAATACAACTTGCTTATTTTCCCAACATCCCGTCCAACTCGAGGTTCAGATATGTGGAATTTTCCGGAGAAACCCTGTTGGAGCCGCGTAACTTTAGGCCCAAAGCGCCGGAAATCGTACCCATGTACTAAGTGTTAATAGAACAAAGCGGGATTTGCGGCAAGATTAAAATACGGCGTCGACTTACGAATTTTTTGCTCGGGTCGGAACAGATACGGATTGCCTTCGGAGTCGAGCATCGGGACATGTGCTCCCGGCTTTTTGACCCAATCGGCCGGCAAAAAAGCATAATCGTGAATAATCTTGTTTTGGAATACATGCCTTATCCGTTCGGCATCAATGCCCGCCGCTGCTTGTAGGTTTTGTTTGTAACCCAAGTATTGTTGGGCTTGCACGCACAGAATACCGTGCGAATATTTTCCGAAACGGCCGGATTCCTTATACCCTCCGCGCGAAGGATAATCCGTATCGGTCACTTTGGCGCCGCTTTCGCCCGTCCATAAAATTGCGCTTAATCCGAAAACGGAAGATTCATGACGGTATTGAACGGTGGCAGCTGCCGTTCGATATCGATCCTTGTTATCACCGAGTAAATCATTTTCCGTAATGATGCTTATCTTGTTCAATTGAACGGCAACGGTTCCCGTTTTTTGGCTTGTTCCGATACCATCGCAATAAATATTGTACGAATACGCAATACCGTACCTTCTTCCGGTTTGGTTGGAAACATTGGTAACAAAAGGGTTTTCCGTATCATCCCGCTTTCCCCAAGTCAACATTGTTCCTCCGTATCCGTTAAATTCCCAATACTTTCCGGGAGGTCCCAAATTTTTGAAATTATAATAAACCCTCGCTCCGGAATTTATCTGCACGAAATCGTAGCAAACCCATGCACCGACAAACGCACCGACGCGATCGGTTTTATTGCCGAGGTATACGCTGAGTCCCAACGACACTCCGGCATTCCAATCGCCGCCCGCTTGTGCCGGAAAGACGAAAAGCAAACACGCCGAAAAAAATCGTAATCGCAGCAAAATTCGGCTTTGAAGCAAGTATTTATCAACGTATCGGCAGATATGCATTTGTTTGTTATTGCTTTACAAAAGTAACGACAAAACCGATAATTCTCGAATTTTCCGTACTTTTGATGATTGTTTATCCGAATAGCTTTATGCGATGATTGATACCCATGTTCATTTGTATGACGAACAATTTGATGCGGACAGAGATGCCGTGATCGCGCGCGCCGTCGAGTGCGGTGTCATGCGGATGTTGTTGCCCAACATTGATACGCAATCCGTCCGGCCGATGTTGGATACGTGCGAACGTTATCCCGATCGTTGTTTTGCAATGGTCGGGCTTCATCCCACTTCCGTTGGGCCCGATTTTGAACAGCAACTCGATGCCATCGGGTCATATTTGAACAACAAACATGTGGTCGCCGTCGGAGAAATAGGGATTGATTTGTATTGGGATAAACAATATTTTGACCTGCAAACAAAAGCTTTTCGCATACAAATCGGTTGGGCAAAAAAATACGGATTACCCGTTTCGATCCACTGCCGTAAATCGTACAACGAAATTGTCTCTGTTTTGAAGAAAGAACAGGATGGTTCGTTAACGGGTGTTTTTCATTGTTTTCCGGGTAACGTGAAGCAGGCCGAAGAAGTTATCGGACTCGGATTTATGTTGGGTATCGGCGGAGTGGTAACCTACAAAAACGCCGAGATGGCAACTGTTGTAAAACATGCCGGGATTGAACATATCCTTACGGAGACGGATGCGCCGTATTTGCCTCCCGTACCTTTTCGCGGAAAACGTAATGAAAGCGCGTACATATACAATATAGTGCAAAAAATTGCAGAATTGAAGGGAATATCCGTCGAAGAAACGGCAAAAGCAACAACCGATAATGCCGATCGTATCTTTTCCCGATACGCAAAAGAGGCATCGAAATTTCATTGAGTTTCATAATGCAAGGAATCTTTTTAACAAAAAATGAAAATTGTACCGGTTGGTTTAAGTCAAATCAATCGGTTAAATTACAATAACTTATTAAGAATTATCATTTGAATTGCTTTTGTTTTTTGACAAAAAAACAAAATTACTTGATAAGAAAGTTATGAGTTTTGACAATTATTTGTAATTTGGCACTCTGAAAAAAGCCTATTATACAGGCGGAAAAACGTCTGTAACGGTGATAATTCGGAACGGAGAGGTGGCCGAGTGGTCGAAGGCGCACGCCTGGAAAGTGTGTGTACCTCAAAAGGGTACCAAGGGTTCGAATCCCTTTCTCTCCGCAAAATGTTATTAATCAATCTAAACCAAATTCGTTATAACCTAAATTGAATTTAAACCATGAAAAAAGTAGTCTCATTTGTCATTGTCTGCGGGATGTTCTTTGTTAACGCATCCAATCTGTTGGCACAAGAAGCAGCCGCAACTTCGGGAGGCGGTCTTTCGGAATTACACAACGTAATGAAAGAAAAATTTGTACAAGGTGGTGTGCCTTGGATGACTCCCATTCTTATCCTGTTGATCATCGGGTTGGCCATAGCCATTGAACGTATCATATATTTGAACATGGCGACCACCAATACAAGTAAGCTTTTGAGCAAAGTTGAAGATGCATTGGAAACGGGTGGCGTGGAAGCAGCCAAAGAAGTTTGCCGTAATACGAGAGGCCCCGTGGCAAGTATTTTTTATCAAGGGCTCGAACGTTACGATGAAGGGCTCGAAATGGTTGAAAAATCAATTATATCCTATGGCGGCGTACAAATGGGAAAACTGGAAAACGGTATGATTTGGCTTCAGCTGTTTATCGCTTTGGCACCTTCTTTGGGGTTCTTGGGAACGGTTGTTGGTATGGTGCAAGCGTTCGATGATATTGCGAAAGCGGGAGATATTTCTCCGACCATTGTTGCTTCCGGTATGATGGTGGCCTTGTTGACGACCATCTTCGGTTTGATCGTGGCCATGATTCTCCAAGTGTTTTATAACTATTTGCTCAACAAAATCAGCAGTTTGGTGAATACTATGGAAGATGCTTCCATTTCCATTATGGACGTTTTGATGAAATATAAAGCTAAAAATTAATCAATTATGAGTGATTTTATTGTATCATACGGTATTCCGTTGGCATACTTGGCTTTGTTTATAGCAGCCGTTTCAGCACTTATATTTCCGTTTATCCAAATGTTTCAGGATCTCAAGAAGGCCAAAATTGCATTCTTTGGTGTAGGTGCTTTGATTGTATTATTCGTAATATGTTATCTGTTGGCAACCGGCGAACCTTTTACCATCGGAGAGATCAATGTTTCTGCAGGAAACATGAGATTTATAGAAGCAAGCATATATTTGTTTTATTTCTTACTGGCAGGTTCGGTTTTAGCTATTCTATATTCGACCATATCGCGTTATTTTAAATAAAATAATAGGGATGGCAAATATTAAAAAAACACCGCAAATTAATGCCGCCTCCATGGCCGACATTTCTTTCATCCTGTTTATTTTCTTCTTGATGGTGACCACCATGGGAAGTAACTACGGGTTGATAAGACAATTGCCGCCAATGGTGGATACGCCTAAGCAAAATACGGAGAAGATCAATGAACGTAATGTCTTTGTGGTGAGTGTCAACCAACATAATAATTTGATGGTTGAAGGAGCCTACTTGGACATCAGTCAACTTCGCGAAAAAACCAAGGAGTTTTATAATATTAATACTACCGGTGAAAATTTTCCGAAAAAGA
>JAVBNP010000040.1:0-12747 GCA_031551455.1 Bacteroidales bacterium
CCTTTTTCCTTATCTGTTGAAACAAAGTAAAACCATGTATTTTAAAGGGAAATCCGATTCCCGATATTTATGTGTCGATTCACTGTTGGTGTCGAACAAGGCCGACCCGAAATCGACAACCACCGGCAAAAATACGGAAGATGCACCGTTGCTGCTTCCGAAAAATATCGTTTTTGATGTCGATTTGACGGCCGACGCATTTCGTTTCAAAAAATTCGAAGCCGAGAAATTAAGAACGCATGTGACCTATCAACCGCGAGTAATGTCCGTACGATCGATTAATTTTTTCGCGATGTCGGGAAAAGTCATCGGCAGCGGAACCATTGCCAACGATGCGGCCGACAACCTCTTTTTGTTGGGAGAAACCGGCCTTGAGCAAATCGACATCCGCCGATTATTTCAATCGTTCGATAACTTCTCGCAAAACGTGGTCCGAGCCGAACATTTGAACGGACGATTGTCGGGAGACATTGGTTTTGCAATCGGATGGGACAATAAAATGCGTTTACGGAAAAATGAAATCAAAGTCGAAAGTAAACTGGAACTTGCCGGCGGTGAACTGACCAAATTCGAACCGATGGAAAATCTTTCGCGATTTGTGGCATTGGAAGAATTGCAAAACGTTAAATTTTCAACGCTTCGCACGCATATATCCATTCGGAACGGGGAAATCACCTTACCCGAAACGAACATCGAATCATCGGCATTCAACATTTCGGGATCGGGCATTCATTTGTTCGACAACAGCTATACGTATCGGGTAAAAATATTGTTAAGCGAATTGTTGGCTGCCAAAGCACGTAAGGCCAAAAAAGAAAACAACGATAATGAATACGTCGAAGAGGGAGGCAAGCGCACCGCTTTATATTTGAAAGTAACGGGACAAGGCAATAATTTTAAAATCGTTTACGACAAACAAGCAGCGAAAGCGTCCGTAGCCGCAGATATTCGTAACGAAAAACAGACATTGAAAAACATTTTGAAAGAAGAGTTCGGTTGGTTTAAAAAGGACAGCACGGTAAAATCGACAACGCCCCAAAATACGGGAAAACTCCGTTTTACATTCGATGAAGAATCGCAACAAAAATCCGGAACCGAATCGCCCGACAAAAAGCCGAAAGGAAAGGGTAAAACCAAGGAAGAAGAAAGAATAAAGGTGGAATGGGAATAATTTTCAATTAACTTATTAATTCCGACAACATTAAGTTGAAGTATCAATAATAAACAATTTATTATTGATATTCTATCAAAAATTATCGAATATAATTTTTGATTTTTTAACAAAAAAATTTATTTTTGAGAAAAATTCTGATGAATAGAAACCTAACGACAAACACAACATGAACACTTTTACCATTAACTCACAATTCATTCTTTATTTTTCTCGCAAAAAGAATAAAAGAAGATTTTCTAATTATTTTCTTTTCCTGCTCGTTTTTACTTGGCATATAAATAATGTAACCGCACAATGGAATGGGGCCGGTTCGGAAAATGATCCATGGCGCATAACCGATAAAAAAGACTTAATAGCTTTACGCGATGCGGTAAATAACGGGAATAGTATGTTTAATTTTGCAGATAAGTTTTTTAAACTTACCGCAGATATTGACTTGAATGGAGAAGATTGGATACCTATCGGAACTGTTGTTTGGGCTTCTCCAGACTCTAAAGCATTTTCCGGTTCATTTGACGGCGATGGCCACAGTATCAGAGGGATTTCCGTAAACGGAGACTACTTATCCGCCGGTCTTTTTGGATATATTCGCGTGGAAAACACAAAAGGTTATGTTAAAAACTTACATCTGAACGGCAGCATGATTTCTTCGTACAACGGCGATGTTGGTGAGTGCTACATAGGAGCTTTGGTGGGACGATTAGCTGTTTCGGGAGGGGATGTGTCATCCGAGTATATCATCGATAATTGCAGCAGCGATGTTACCATAATCGGTAACGAAAATAAAGTTTGTTATATAGGTGGAATTATCGGAACTCACCATGGATTTAACATAACCAATACGAATAGTGCTGCTATTTTTAATCAATATAACAAAAAAGATTCATTAACGGGAAGTAATAATAATATTCTTCGTTATAATAATCAAATTAAAGCCTTGGGAAACGGCATTGGCACGGTTACCATCAACAAATGTGTCAACTATGCGGAATTGACCGGAAAGAATGGTTCATTTATGGGTGGAATCGTGGGGAACAGTTATTTGGCCTTCGCCGGTTCCATTGTAATCAGTCAATGTACCAATAAAGGTTGTTTAACGGGAGAGGGTCGATTGGTTGGAGGTATCATAGGCAGCCGATCCGGGTTTGGACAAATAACTATCTCTCAATGTACAAACGGCGGTACAATAAGAGGAATTCATGCCATCGGTGGGATTATCGGTTATAATCATAGAGCATCGGAAAGAATCGGTTCGGATGTTGTTATAATGTGTGTCAATAACGGTTCCGTAATCGGAAAATACATTTCAACGGAAGTCGGATCATTTGTCGGCGGAATGCTTGGTTATAATGTTCGATCTGTCAGTTTAAATGCGGGAATGGTATTTATTAATCGATGTGTTAACTCGGGATTGATAAAAGGAGTAAGCGGCTGCGATATAGGCGGTATCAACGGCAGTTCTCGAGGCAGTATTAATATCAAAAATTGTATTAACAGCGGATCAATATCGGGAAAGGAAAGCAACCTTCGAGCCGGTGGTATTGTCGGTTATTGCGTATGTGAAAATATCAACCTCACAAAAAAAATAGAAATAAATAACTGTTACCACTATGCGGCATTTGATGATGGTATGTTTATAACAGGCGGTATAGCCGGTAAACTTGAAGTAAATAATACTGAATTTGGCAATATTAATGTTGCAAATTGTTATTGGCTGCAAGATGGAAATATTAATAAAAATCTTAACAATATAGGTTACCTTTCGGATAATGGCATTACAGTGGCAGAAACCGTGAAACCTATGGCTGTGGCCGATTATGCTGTTGCAAGTAATTTTGTCGATTGGGATATGGAATATTTGAACTACGATGGCAGCCGTCCTTTCCCAAAAGATATTGCAAAAGTAGAAGGTATACTGGGAATAAGGGTTATTATACCCCAAACCTATGATGGCACAATACAAAACTTACAAAGTAACATGTATACCCTTGCGGAAATTCCCGCTGAAACGGATGTGCATCTTTATACCGATACCATACGTGCGATGATGTTAAACGGTACAAACCGAATTATTGTTACCGGATTTGGTTTATTAGGTCAAGATGCCGATCGTTATACCCTACTTAACATACCGGTGACAATTTCTCCGAATAAAATTGCCGTAACGGCAAACAATGTAGAAATGGATTATACGGGATTTATTTACGACGAGAGTAAAAATTCCGTAACCTATGAAGGTATTGCACAAGATGAAAATCCATTGGATGGTATTCTTAATTATACTTATTGGCAAAACGGGAAACAAGTAGTTCCTATTGAAGCAGGAGTATATATTATTCGCCTATCCGGTTTATTTGTCAAAGATGACATGGATAACTACAACTCCGTAATAAGTTTTGCAGATGGCATGCTCACCATTAAAATTCCTACCGGATATAATGAGATGCCAAAGCCGATGGTAACACTTTATCCCAACCCGACAAAAATGCAAGTGACCATAGAGACAGAACAAATGATGGGAGAAAAAATAGAAATATATGATGTTTCGGGTAAACCGATACGTGTTTTTACCATTAAGGATTCCAAAACAATCATTGATGTATCTTATTTGCCAAGTGGAATTTATTTTGTAAAAACAGGTAAACAAACAACAAAATTTATTAAACTGTAATTTTTTATAGTAATAGGGTGTTTAAAAAAGTTCAAACACCCTATTACTATTTCATTGAAAATAATAATATTTCTACAATTAATTAATTTATATTTTTCTGAAACAAGGACATAAAATTCTAATATATAATATTTTATTGCTTTTTCAGAAAAATTCATTTAATATTTTAACATCTATTCAATTACAAAGTTTTTTGTTAAATAAAATTCTTTCGCATTAACCAACAGAATGTATACTTTTCATTATTTTTTATTCCACACATCACTACCTTTTAGTTGATTTATACTTGATAACTTTTTTAAGATTTATTTTATCAGTCAATAAATTTTATATTTGTTGGTCAATAGTAATCATAAAATGATTCAACTTTCCAACATCAATAAATCGTACAGTATCGGACACAACAAGCTTCATGTGCTGAAAGGGATTAATTTGCATATCAGCGAAGGCGAAATGGTTTCGATCATGGGTGCATCCGGTTCCGGAAAGTCGACATTACTCAACATTTTGGGAATATTGGACGATTACGATACCGGAAATTACCGTCTCAACAACACATTGATGCATCGTTTGAGTGAAAAAAAGGCGGCTTATTATCGTAATCAATTTCTCGGCTTTGTGTTTCAATCATTTAACCTCATCAGTTTTAAAAACGCGATGGAAAATGTCGCGCTTCCGTTGTATTATCAAGGCGTCGGACGCAGACAACGCAACCGAACGGCCATGGAATATCTGGAAAAGGTGGGACTTTCCGATTGGGCAAGTCACGCACCGAACGAAATGAGCGGCGGACAAAAACAACGTGTGGCCATTGCCCGTGCATTGATTTCGAAACCCAAGGTGATATTGGCCGACGAACCGACGGGGGCGCTCGATTCGAAAACATCCATTGAAATTATGGAAATGCTGCGCGATGTGCATCAACAAGGCATTACCATCGTGATCGTAACCCACGAACGCGACATTGCCGCCATGACGCAACGGGTGATCCGATTGAAAGACGGGGTGATTGAAGAAGACTATTTTAATTGACGATTTTTGATTGATTTTGTTCTGTTTATAAAGTCGGTTGATGAATCGAATGATCATCATCATTTAAAAATCGAAAATCAAAAATAAATTATGTTCGATCTCGACACATGGCAGGAAATATTCGACACCATCCGTAAGAACAAGCTTCGCACGTTTCTTACGGGGTTCAGTGTGGCGTGGGGTATCTTCATGCTGGTGATTTTGTTGGGGGCCGGGGTCGGATTGGAAAACGGCATCAAAAAGGAATTTGAGGGAGACGCCACCAACATGATTCGTATTTCGGGCGGACGGACTTCCGTTGCATATGACGGCATGCAGCAGGGACGGGAAATACGATTAACCAACGATGATTATAACCGCGTAAAATATTTGGTGCCCCGTGCGGATAATTTTTCGGCACGGCGTTGGGTATCGTTCGAAAACAACAAAATCTCGTACAAAAAAGAATACGGGAGTTTCGACATCAACGGTGTTCATCCGGGAATGAAAGAAATCGAGCAGGCTCATCTCAAACAAGGGCGTTTTATTAACGATACGGATGTAGATGAAATTCGCAAAGTGGTTGTCATCAGCCAAATTATTACCGACGAATTGTTCTGGCACGGAGAAGAACCCATCGGGCAATATGTCAAAATCGGCAGCATTCCGTTTTTGGTGGTCGGTATCTACGAAGACCCCAACAAATACGACAATCGAATAGCTTATATTCCCATTTCCGCCGCACAAAAAGTATTTGCCGGCAGCAATCGCATCAACAACATCATGTACACGACCGGGGACATGACATTACCGGAAAACGAAGCCTCATTGGCCGAATTGCGCGAAGATTTTGCCAAACGTTTCCGTTTTGATCCCAAAGATCAACGTGCTCTTTGGATTCGCGATAATCTGAAAAATTATCAACAATTTAAAAGCTTATTTTTTGCCATCAACATATTTGTATGGGTCATCGGATTGATGACCATTGTCGCGGGTATTGTGGGGGTAAGCAACATCATGGTCATCGTCGTGAAAGAACGTACCAAAGAAATAGGGATACGCAAAGCGCTCGGCGCCACGCCGGCATCCATTGTGGGATTAATTTTACTCGAATCCGTTTTTATCACCGGCTTTGCGGGATATTTCGGTTTGGTGGCAGGCGTAGGATTATTGGAATTATTGTCGCCCGTGTTTGAATCCGGCGATTCATTCTTTCGTAATCCTCATGCCGATTTCGGTATTGCCGTATGGGCAACGGTTGCATTGATCGTTTCGGGAACAATCGCCGGTTTTGTCCCTGCTCGAAGGGCAGCACGTATTAAACCGATAGAAGCATTGAGGGATGAGTAAAAGGGAAAGCCTCTCCCCCGCCCCCTCTCCCAATTGGAGAGGGGAGAATGTTTTGCTCCAAAATAATCGGGCAATACAAAGGATATGTTTCTAATTAGCTTTTATAGAATTGAAAATGATTCCGATTAATAAATATAAACTTATTAAATTTTCCCGATCGTGTGCAATGCACGACTCCCTCCCCCAATTGGGGGGAGGGCCGGGGAGGGGGCTTCTATGTTCGATTTAGACCGTTGGCAAGAAATATACGGCGCCTTGCGTAAAAATAAAATGCGCACCGTCATGACCGCTTTTGGCGTGTTTTGGGGTATTTTTATGTTGGTAGTGATGCTTGGTGCGGGACGAGGATTGGAAAACGGTATTACTGCGGGAATGGGCGATTTTGCGACCAATAGCGCTTTTATGTGGTCGCAAACAACGACCATTCCTTATAAAGGATTTCCGAAAGGACGTTGGTTCACGTTTACGAACGAAGATATCAAAGCATTACGCGACAACGTCTCCGAAATAGATATGTTGGCGCCGCGCATTCAGCGGGGAAGCAGCCCGGTGGTGTACGGCTTGAGCAACGGAGCATATCAAGTGCAGGGGGATTATCCCGATTACGATAAGATTGATCCCGTGGAAATCATCAAGGGGCGTTACATCAACGATATCGATATTAAAGCTTCACGCAAAGTGGCCGTTGTCGGTAAACGGGTAATTGATGACCTTTTCGAACCGGGAGAAGAACCCGTAGGTAAATATATTCGCATACAGGGTGTTTATTTTCAGGTAATCGGCGTCTTTGCTTCCAGACACACGGGCGGATGGGGTGAAAGTCAAGAACAGTGCATTACATTGCCGTTCACATCTATGCAAAAGACCTATAATATCGGAAATCGTGTTTATTATTTTGCATTGACATCCAAGCCGCATGTATCCGTAAGCAAAACGTTGGAAAAAGCCAAAGCGGTATTATTGGCACGCCATTCCTGTTCACCCGACGACAAAGAAGCTATCGGCAGCAACGATGTGGAAGAACAATTCAAGAAAATAGGAACGTTGTTCAGCGGTATATCCGCATTGGTCTGGCTGGTGGGTATAGGTACTTTGCTGGCGGGAATTATCGGTATCAGCAACATCATGTTGGTGGTAGTGAAAGAGCGTACCAAAGAAATAGGAATACAACGCGCCATCGGTGCAACGCCGTTCATCATCATATCGCAAATCATACTCGAAGCCGTCATACTTACGTCCATAGCCGGTTATTTCGGATTGGCGTGCGGAGTGGGATTGGTGGAATTAGTCAGCAATATGCTCCCGCCGTCGGATGAAAGCATGTTTGCACGGCCCGAAGTCAAATTCGGTACGGCCATGTCGGCATTGGGTATACTTGTCGTTTCCGGCGCCTTGGCTGGACTGATTCCCGCATATCGCGCCGTCAAAATCAAACCAATCGATGCCCTCAGATACGAATAAGTTCAAAATATCGAATTTTCAAATTCAAAACTCAAAAATAAAACGTAAAACATCGTAAAGAATGAAAAAGTTCCTCAAGATTTTCTTGCTGATAGTTATTCCGTGTGTTTTCGGATATACCTTATATTTTCTTTACCAAAAATCAAAGCCCAAACCGATCGTTTTTCAAACCAAAAGCCCGTTTGTGAGCAATGTCGTCAAAAAAACGGTAGCAACCGGGTCGGTTATTCCACGACGCGAGATCGAAATTAAACCGAAAGTATCGGGCATCGTTACCGAGATTTACATCAAGGAAGGCGATATGGTTAAAAAAGGCGACCGAATCGGAAAGGTAAATATTATCCCCGATATGGCTAATCTGAATAATGCCGAATCGCGCGTACGGCGGGCTAAAATCAGTTTTGAGGATGCCAAATGGAATTATGAACGTCAGAAAAAACTGTTCGATCAAAAAGTGATTGCAACAGCCGAGTTCGAAAAAACGGACGTGACTTACCGTACCGCCAAAGAAGAAATGGAGGCCGCCGAAGATAACTTGCAGATCATTCGCGAAGGCGCCGCTCAAAAATCGGGACCGGTAACCAACACCATCATCGAATCAACCATCACGGGCATGGTACTCGATGTACCCATTAAAGAAGGAAACTCGGTAACCGAAAGCAATACGTTCAACAGCGGTACCACCATTGCCGTGATAGCCGATATGGGCGAAATGATTTTCGAAGGTAAGGTGGACGAATCGGAAGTGGGAAAAATCAGGGAAGGTATGAACTTGATACTGACCATCGGCGCATTGGAAACGGAAAAATTTGAGGCCGAATTGGAACACATCGCTCCGAAAGGCATACTCGAAAACGGCGCCGTACAATTCAAAATACAAGCTAAAGTGGCGCTCAAACAAGGCAGCTTTATTCGCTCCGGTTACAGCGCCAATGCCGACATCGTACTCGACAAACGCGACAGCGTGTTGGTGGTGGAAGAGAGTTTGCTGAAATTTTCGCACGATTCGGCTTTCGTGGAAGTGGAAACGGCTCCCGCCGCATTCGAAAAACGTTACGTTAAAACGGGGTTATCCGACGGTATCAATATCGAAGTGCTTTCGGGCGTAGTGAAAGATGACAAAATCAAATGGGTACAATGATGTTTTCGCCTTCCATATTCTTTTTATAAAGAAAAAGCCGACAAGAATTTAAAATCTTGTCGGCTTTTTTCATCCGAAATGAATGATCGACTTTATTTCGAAAATAACTTTATGATATCGTTTCCGTTGGCAAGCAACAACAAGCCGAGCAAAATAACCATCCCCACAATTTGGGCATGTTCCAAAAACTTATCGCTCGGTTTGCGTCCCGTGATGATTTCGTAGAGAAGAAATAACACATGTCCGCCGTCGAGCGCCGGAATCGGAAGAATGTTCATGAATGCCAGAATAATGGACAGAAAAGCTGTCATGGTCCAAAAAGCCAACCAATCCCATTCCGCGGGAAAAATGTTCCCGATGGCTATAAATCCACCCACTTGTTTAACGCCTTCTTTGGTAAAAATCAATCCCAATTTGCTGACATAATCTTTCAAGATATCCACACCGTAGCAAACCCCGGCGGGAAACGATTCCCAAAAACCGTATTCGATCCGTTTGGAATGCAATATCAGTGTCGGTAATTGGCAATAAACACCGATTACGCCGTCGCTCGTTACCGACATGGTCGTTGTTTGTTCGGTACCGGAACGATCGATTGTCAGCGAAATTTCTTTGCCGGTATTACTTTTCACCTCTTTAACAAACACATCGGCCGTCGGTGTAGCCGTACCGTTCACCGCTACCATTTTGTCGCCGTCGCGCAGACCTGCTTTTTCGGCCGGCGAACCGGATTTGGTTTCGCTGACCACCCACGGATAACGGGGAAGCGCGAATTTTTTTTCGTTTGCCGCCAAAAATTGCTCCGTCATATTGTCCGGCATCGTAAGATCAAGCCGCCGACCGTCACGTTCGACGGTAACCGTTTTCGCGTTTTCGAAAACGACCTTGTTGGTCACGTCTTGTATCATTTCATATTCGACACCATCCACCGCAATGATTTTATCGCCGTTTTGAAATCCGTTCTTGATGGCCGTTTCGCAAAATTCATATCCGTATGCGGCATTTTGCACGGGGATGTATTCTTTTCCCCATACGAAGAGAATCATTGCATAGATGAAAAATGCCAAAATGAAATTGACCATCACCCCTCCCACCATGATCAACAGTCGTTGCCATGCGGGCTTGGAACGAAACTCCCAAGGTTGCGGAGGTTGCGCCATTTGTTCTTTGTCCATCGATTCGTCGATCATACCCGAAATCTTGACATATCCGCCCAACGGAAGCCATCCGATGCCGTATTCGGTTTCGCCTTTCTTGATTTTGAACAGCGAGAACCACGGGTCGAAAAACAGATAAAACTTTTCGACGCGCGTTTTGAAAAGTTTGGCAAACAAGAAGTGCCCCATCTCGTGGGCGACAATCAACAGGGAAAGACTGAGAACGAATTGCGCTGCTTTAATGAGAATATCCATTTATATTTTTAATTTTTGATTGATACAACACGTACGATGGTATTTCGACTTTATAACTTAAACTTTAACCGTTGAACCGTTTCCCGATGCGTTTCCCGTAAATCTTCAAGCGAAGGTTCGGTTATACGAGTGATTTTAGTCACGGCATCTTCGATCAATCGCGGAATATCGGTAAAACCGATCCGATTGTTCAGAAATGCTTCCACGGCAATTTCGTTGGCGGCATTCATCACGCATGGTTTATTGCCTCCTTCTTTCAACGCTTCGTATGCCAATCCGAGCAAAGGAAATCGCTCCAAATCGGGCTGTTCGAAAGTCAGCGACGAATATTTCGAAAAATCGAGACGCGGGAAATCCGAAGTCAAACGATAAGGGTACGACAAAGCGTATTGAATCGGTACCTTCATATCGGGAACACCCATTTGCGCCTTTACCGAGCCGTCGGCAAATTGTACCATCGAATGAATGACAGATTGCGGATGTATCAATACTTCGATGCGTTCGACGGGAACATTGAACAGCCAACGAGCTTCGATCACTTCCAAACCTTTATTCATCAACGTGGCCGAATCGACGGTAATTTTCGGACCCATGTTCCACGACGGATGGCGCAATGCCTCGTCGCGGGTTACCCGAGCCAATTCCTCGACGGTTTTGTTGCGGAAAGGTCCTCCCGAAGCCGTCAAAATGATTTTTTCGATCGAGTTATACCGCTCACCTTGTAAACACTGAAAAATGGCCGAATGTTCCGAATCAACCGGAAGGATCGGCACTTTATGCTCTTCGGCAAGTTTTGTGATTAATTCTCCCGCCACAACCAACGTTTCCTTATTGGCTAACGCGATGTGTTTACCCGCTTCGATGGCTTTGACGGTAGGTACCAATCCGCTGAATCCAACCATGGCCGTAACAACCATATCCACCGAGGGCAAAGTTACCGCCTGCGCAATGGCATCGTATCCGGCAAATACTTTGACGGGATATGGCGACAGCGCTTCTTTCAAACGACCGTATTTTTCTTTGTTGCCGATGACCACGGCATTCGGTTGAAATCGAACGACTTGTTGTATCAAGAGATCGACATTCTCATGTGCGGTTAATATTTCCGCTTCGAATTGATCGGGGTGAGCCGCAATCACTTCAAGCGTTTGCGTACCAATGGAACCCGTAGATCCGAGAATGGCGATTTTTTTCGTCATGAATGTTTAAAATACGATATAATCCTCTGGATTAACCGGTTTACCGGTTTGCCAAATCTCGAAGTGGAGATGCGGTCCGGTGGTTAATTCCCCGGAGTTGCCGATAATGGCTACGGCATCGCCGGCTTTCACTTTGTCGCCTTGCTTTTTCAGCAAATTCGCATTATGCTTGTATACCGACAAAATATTGGCTTGGTGTTGTATCTGAATCACATATCCCGTTTCAACCGTCCATGCGGCCATGATCACCGTTCCGTCCAAAATACTTTTCACCACTTCGTTGGGCGCAGCAACGACATCGATGCCGAAATGGCCGCTTTTCAAATCGAATTTACCGGTTACTACACCTTCCAACGGTTTAAAAAAATGTATTTTCGATATGGATGCTTCTTCCGAAACGGGTTGAGACGGGATTATAAAATTAAATTGCTCCTCTTCTTCCACTTGTTTACGCAGCAACGAATCTTGTTCCGAACGGGTAAATCGGATATTGTCGTAATTACCGGAAGCGCCGTTATCCGTCCCGGCTTCCGTCATTTCGGGTTCGCGTCCCGAAATAATGGCATTGAGCGTATTAAAATATTTGTCGCGTAATTTTATTTCATGCTCCAAAGAATCCAGTCGCATGGCATTAGCCACCACCTGTCGTCGCATGGCATCTGTCGGATACCCGGGCACCAATTCGCGCATGGGCGTGAACATAACCAAGGCCATCGAACCTCCCACCAATAGAATCAAAACAGTTCCGGCCAGCGATAATACATTGATCAACGTAAAACGCAAATGCCAAACTTCTTCGAAGGTGTTGTCGTTAAAAAACACCAAACGATAGGTGTGTTTCAGTTTGTGAAAAAACTTTTTTCTTTTTTTAGGTGGAACTTCGGACATATGTTTTTAAGAAACGGCAAAGATAGTGAAAAAGTCGATTATCCGTTGCCTGTTGTTTTCGGCTTCCATGTCAACAATCTCAATCCGATCAATATTACGACGAGCGTTACACCCACGTCGGCCGTAATGGCCATTACCAAATTGCCGTGACCGAGAAAAGCCAACAGTATAAAAATCAATTTCACGGCAATGGCTCCGATCGTATTTATTTTAATGGTTTGCACCGTTACTCTTCCTAAACGAATAAGATAAGGAATCAATGACAATTTATCGTTCATCAGCGCAATATCGGCAACTTCGATGGCCGAATCGCTGCCTGCTGCTCCCATGGCAATACCAACGGTCGATTGAGCCAAAGCCGGAGCGTCATTCACACCATCGCCGACCATAGCCGCTTTACCGTATTTTTCCAAAACGGCTTTCATGCGTGCAACTTTACC
>JAVBNP010000228.1:0-2691 GCA_031551455.1 Bacteroidales bacterium
ATCAGCAAGGCCAATAAACCGCCGATCAATATGCCGACAAAGAGAAAATTTCCGAATAACGAAACATGCGCGCCCAACGGCAACCAACTGCGGGTGAGAAAATAAAGAACAAAAAGGGCAGCCCCTCCCAACCTCCCCCAAGGGGAGGAGAAGCGACGTAATGTTTGAGTGAAAGGCGAATCGGGTTTTCTCTTTTGAAAAATATCATTCAATATCCCGATAATTCCGATAAGGGATAAAACAAGTGCGATCCAAACCTTCGTGTAAAAGGCAAGAAGAACACCTGCCGTAATCCATATCGTATTCCTGACGGCATTTCTCCTCCCCTTTGGGGAGGTCGGGTGGGGTTTTCTGAATATGGTATACGCCAACGTCGGTAATACCACCAATCCCAACAACAGCGATGCACTCAAGGCAAACGTTTTGGTGAAAGCCAACGGTCGAAACATTTTTCCTTCCTGCGCTTCCATGAAAAATACGGGAATGAAGCTGACCACGGTGGTAAGCATGGCGACGATCACGGCCGATTGCACTTCCGTGACGGAACGATAAATAACCGCAAGCAGTTCTTTCCCGCGAATATCCTTGTTTTCGGGCAATTCCAAATGTCGGACAATGTTTTCGACGAAGATGATGCCTACGTCCACCATCACGCCGATGGCAATGGCAATTCCCGAAAGGGCAACAATGTTGGCATCCACGTGCAGGTATTTCATCAGAATGAAAGTGACGAGCACGGCCACGGGTAACAGGCCCGAAACGATGATCGATGCACGAAGATTGAGCAGGATGAGGATGATGACGATGATGCAGATAAGTACTTCATCGGTGAGCGCGGTTTCGAGCGTTCCGACGGTTTCCTTGATGAGTCCGGTGCGGTCGTAAAACGGCACGACGGTAACTTTCGAAACGCTGCCGTCGGCCAACATTTTTTCGGGCAATCCGGGCGCGATTTCGACGATCTTCTCTTTCACGTTGTTGATCACCTCCAACGGGTTCGATCCGTAACGCGCTGCCACTACGGCTCCGACGGCTTCGGCGCCGCCTTTGTCCAATCCGCCGCGACGCGTGGCCGGCCCGAAGTGAACATTTGCCACATCTTTGACACGCACGGGAATATCGCCGCGCAACGCTACCACGGCTTCGCCGAGATCGTCCAACGACTTGATGTAACCCAATCCGCGAATGGAGTACTCGACTTTGTTCATTTCGATGGTTTCGGCGCCGATATCGAGATTGCTTTTTTGCACAGCAGTCATTATCTGCATAATGTCCACACTGTACGCTTTCATCGCCTCGGGATCGATATCTACCTGATATTCTTTCACGAAACCTCCGACGGAAGCCACTTCGGCTACACCTTTGGCTGCCGAAAGTGCATATTTCACATGAAAATCCTGTATGCTGCGCAGTTCTTCGCCCGACCATCCACCTGCGGGCTTGCCCGTTGCGGGATCGCGTCCTTCGAGCGTATACCAAAAAATCTGTCCGAGTGCGGTCGCGTCGGGCCCCAACATTGGGGTGACGCCTTCGGGCAACAAATCGGGCGGCAGGGAAGACAATTTTTCGAGTATCCGCGCCCGCGACCAATAAAATTCGATATTCTCCTCGAAAATGATGTAAATGAACGACATCCCAAACATGGAAGTGCTGCGAACGTCTTTCACACCAGAAATCCCCGTCAATGCCGTAGTGAGCGGATAAGTAATTTGGTCGTCGATGTCTTGCGGCGAACGTCCCATCCATTCGGTAGCAACGATTTGTTGATTCTCGCCGATGTCGGGAATGGCGTCCACGGGAACGGGATCGCGCGGCAACGGCCCGGTGCGCCAATTGAACGGCGCCACGACGATGCCCCATGCGACGAGAACGATCAGCAAGAGATAGGTTACGAGGCGGTTATGGAGAAAAAAACGAACCATTTATGTTTTTGATTTTTGATGCATCATACCGCAATGGTTTTGATCGCTCCTTCTTTTTCGATATAATCGATAAGCAATGCTTCGAAATTATCGTACAGAATACCCCATTTGTCGGGTATATATTCATGAAAAGCATCGTAAATGGGACTTTCGTCGGAAACCAACGGATTGCCGAAAGCCAAAAATTCTTGGGAATGTGTGTGAATCACGGGTGTATATTCGGGATAACGCTTTCCGAATCCCGTTCTTATTTCTTCCAACGACAGTATGTTGTTGCTGTTCCACTGTGTGTCCTCGTACATTTCGCCGTTCGCCGATTCTTCCGAAATCTCGTTGATGCTCGCAATAAATCCGCCGTTGAATGTGCGATAAAATTCACGAACGGAGCGGGGAAACGTTATCCCGAGTTTTTCCTCCGTTTCCGCAATTTCCTCTTCCGAAGCGGGAGGATTGAAAAAAGCCCGTTCTCCCAAGACGTCTATCTTCTCTCTCAATCGATCTAAAGTCGTTTTCATATCAATAAAACAACCGTACAACCAAACATGGTGTTCATACGATGGTGTAAAGATAAAAAAACAACCGATACGGGAATATCTCAAAATTGTTCTCTTTTCGAAAAACAATATCAAATAAATTTGTATATTTGTTTTCATATTTTATGTCACAACATGTACGGAATGCGCAGATTTTGTCTGTTTGTCGTTGTTTTTTTTCGCTTATTCGATTGCTTTGCCGCCGATATTTCGGGTAGAATAACCGATGAAAAAGG
>JAVBNP010000274.1:0-22017 GCA_031551455.1 Bacteroidales bacterium
TCGCTTTCGGGACACCAATATATCGGCGCCGGGATGTTCCGACCACGAAAAGCGCGATACGGCTTTGAATTCGGGATCATTTTCCAAAATATCCGTCGACTCGGGATAATCCCTGCAATACAACACGGTACGACAACGACGGAAAAGTTTCAGTTTTTCGTGCGCTTTTTCGCGCCTCGAACCGAAGTTTTCTTGATGCGCTTCGCCCAACATGGTAAATATTCCGATGTCGGGCATGATGACGGTTTGCAGTCGTTCCATTTCGTCCGGACGGGAAATGCCAGCTTCGAAAACGGCCAAGTCGTTTTTCTCGTCAAGCAAACACACCGATAAGGGAACGCCGATTTGCGAATTGTAACTTCCGGGGCTTCGTATGATGTTTTTCTCTTGATGTACGGCTTGATATATCCACTCCTTAACAACGGTTTTTCCGTTGCTTCCCGTAATTCCGATCACCGGCGTCAGGAAACGTCTGCGGTGTTGGGCTGCCAATTGTTGCAGCGCGTAAACCACGTTCGGGACAAGAATGAACCCCGCATCGGACATTTTTGTCCCACCGTCGGTCGGCATTCGGCAGACAACGAAACTTCGCACGCCTTGCGCATAAAGTTCGTCGATATAATCATGGCCGTCGTGACGTTCGCCCGGGATGGCAAAAAAAAGTGTATCGGCGGGATAGAATAACGATCGACTGTCGGTTAGCACGTATTTAACCGTCGTATTATCGTTTCCCGTCAATTGTCCGTTGACGATGCGTGCTATTTCGGATATGCCGTAATTCATGGTTTTATTTTGCTTCTTGGAAAATCGGCAACGGCGGTGCATCGATCGGCATGTCGGAGGACGGCATATCCTCGAACGGCACTCCACCCAACGTATTGCGTAATAATTTTACGCCTCTTATCGGACCATTCCATACACTCACCAATGTTCCTTCGGTTCCCCTGTCGGGCAACATGTGCGAGTGTGTTTCCATATATTGGTCGAACAGGAGGAGCGACCGATTGCAAATTTCGGCGGCACGTTTCATTTCGGCCTCGGAAATCGTTCCGTCGGGCGCTTTCTTGATCGTTCTGGTTCCCGCAGCTTCGTAAAACGCTTTCAGATAGGTTAAAGTGCAAAGTACCCGGTTGCCGAGAAAATTAAGATAACTTGTGCCGGCGACGGATGTCGTTGACGATAACAGTTCGGTAAGCATTTCACCGGCTTCGAGATACATTTTTCCGGCTTTTTCCATGTTGTCGAAACTCATTCGGCGGTAATAGCCGTCGTTTCTCCAAGCGCCGACCCAACAAAAACCGATGTTTCCCAATGCTCGTGTGGCATAGCTGTCCACTTCGTTGATCTTCGTCATGGTTTGCGCAAAAAGCGCTTTGTCTTCGATCCCCAAGCGAGCGGCGTACGTTTCGTAAAATTGTTGTGCGGGTATTTCGCCGTACAACGTCGCAAGGGCGGCATAACGTGCCGCGGTGCGATTTTCGGCCGTTCGCCAATGATTGAACAGGATAGAGGGAAGTTGTTTTCCTCCGTTCAATCTGTCCGCGTTCCGAATCAATTCTTCGATACCCGCTACCCCGTTTTGCTGGAGATACATCAAGCCGTCAAACTCGATCCATGAATATATCTCGGTTTTATCCAAATCAGATTCGGTTTTTACCGTCAAGTCGAAATTATGCGCCACACCGTCGCTGCCGTGCGACGATAAAAGGGTAATTTTGTTTTCGGGCAATGTTTTTCGCGCCAAATAATAGGCAGCAGGGATATATTCGGGCATCACGCAATAAATTCCCAGTTTTATTTCGGAAACGTTGCTTGTTACGGCGGCATCTTTTTCCAACAGCTTGATGGCGGTTGCGTTAATTCCTATTTGCTCGTACAGTTGGTTCAAGTCCGTTTGCATCGGTCGAATCGGAGCCGTAACGATCGGGTCCTTTGCCAATTCGGGCGAAAAATATTTTTGCAACGAAGCTTTAATTTCTTTACCGGTGCACGAAGGCGCCCAACCACCCGTTTCTTCGCCGATTAATTCCAATTCGTCTATATCGGGATAAGTGTTCAATATTTGTTTGGCGATGGAAACCGCACGTTCCGGCGTAGCGGTTCGGGGTTCGAACGAAAATTGCACGCGCAATCCGATTTCTTTTGCGTAAGCAATTAATTGTTTCATCCAATCGATCGCTACCGCACTTCTTGCTTTTTTGTCGTCGTAAACAGGTTCCGCTTCGGGGATACAAAAGATGGAATCGTTGAAACGAACCTTTGCTTTAAGCAACTCGTTGTCGTACATGTAATGCGTGTCTCCGTAAAAAAAGTGACCCGCATATTCCGTTGAATCGCCGTCAACAACTTCGTACCATTGGCCCGGATAGCTGTGAACGGTAAGTTTGTTGAATCGGAGCCGAACCAAATTTTTCAAATATTCTTTTGCTTCTCCGATGGGATAGGACGATATGTCCATGGGGAAATTCACGTGTTGCCGAATACCTCTCCAACGAACGTGAGGAGTTATTTTTTTGTCGATTTTTTCAATTGCCGCAAAATCGAATTTCTCGAGTCTGGTTACTCCCGTGATATCAAATGTGTATCCGATTTCTTCCAAAAGCGAGTATGCCGCATGCAATACGGAAACGGCATCGCCCCCGACCAATGTGAATTGTTTGTTGCCCGTCATTGCATAAGCGAACGTTCCGTCTCTGTGAGCGGTATCCCGTTTTAAAACGAAAACGTATCGGTCGTTTTTGTTTTCTTCGGAAAGCGCTTTGATCCAGAGATCGGTAAGTTCTTTTCCGGCCAAATCCGTTACCGAAGAAGGTGGAAAACCATCCAACGAAACCTCGACCGAAGGCGAAGAACACGAACCTGCCAATAATGCCGAAAAGAAGAGAACGACGGAAAGTCGGGACAAACGATGTTGTTTCATGTGATGATTGATGATGAATTTGCGATTATACGGCCAATTGCGAAACGATTTCCGTGAGGAAAAAGATGAAAAAATCGGGCGGCCAAATGCCCAGCCAAATGACCAACGCCAAGAGTACGTATTGAGAAACGGACTCGGTAACGGGCGGTTGTTTAATGCCGTCGGATTCGAATCTTTTGGGCGAAAAAAGCAATCCGAAAATGCTGCGACCGAGCGACCAAATGATTACGGTGAGCAACAACATGACGATGACCATGAGTACCGAATGTTTGTTGTCGAGCATTGACAGGAAGATAATCGATTCGCTGACGAACAATCCCGACGGCGGCATGGCGGTGAGGCAAAAAAATCCGATGAGCAGCACCAATCCGCCCCAAACGTTGATTCGGAAATAATTCCCCACCTCGTGTTTGTTGACCGATTTATAGATGTACGACACTTGTCCGAATTGGAAAAACATTGCCGATTTTACGAAAGAATGAAGTACGACGTGCAAAAGGGCCGCAAAATAACCCGGTCCGCCCATGGCAAGTCCGAGAGCGGCTAATCCCAAATGTTCGACGCCCGAATAAGCCAACAGTCGTTTGTAGCCTTTGGTTCGAACCATATAATAGGAAGCAACGGCAATGGACAGAATTGCGCTGATGAGAATCACTTTTTGCGCCCACGGGCCGATTTCGTTACGGTTGACGATTTGGTAAATGCGGAAGATCGCCGCAAAACCGCCGTTGCACAAACCGGTTGCCAACAATGCCGCGGCGGGAGTCGGCGCTTGATCTTTGGCGTCAATTCCCGCGGTGAACATCGGGAATAATCCCGCTTTAACGGTGTATCCCGAAAAAAGGAACAGAAAACCCATTCTCAACCAAAACGGATCGAATTCCGAAGCATGTTCCGTCAACACGCGGTAGGTGAAATCCTCCATACCCGCTTTGGTAACCGCAATACTTAAAAACAGCACGCCGATGAACGATATGGCGATGCTGACCGAGCATACGAAAATATATTTCCAAGTGGCTTCCAGCGATTCCGCTGAGCGACGATGGTATATCAATACGCACGAAGCGATCGTGGTTAATTCGATGAAAATCCACGTCATCCCGACATGATTGGAAAGATAAACCCCGCTCAGCGCGCCGCAAAAAAACGTCATTGCCGACAAATAGAGGTTTCGAACACGCATCGGTTCGTTGTGTTTTTCCAAATACACAAAACTGTGGTAGTAAGCGGGAGGCATCAACAGACCGAGGATCATCAAAAAAAGGACGCCCAACGCATCGGGTGTGAAGAAATCGAAATCGGTATAATTTAATTTATAAATCTCGTACGCCGTAAATGCCCACTGTACCACGACCAAAATACTTGCCGTAATGTGTTGCGCATATTCGCGTCGCATCAAGAGAAATGCGCATCCGAGCAGAATAATGCAAATGAAATAAGCAATTATCATTTTAAACTGCCGAAATATCGTTGGTTGTTAAAATACCGCATCACAAACATTGAAAGTCTTTTTGATTGCATTCCCTAATCCCTTAATTGGTTCAATTGTTCCACGTCGCTATCCTTAAACACGTCGCCTATCTTGTTGACAAAGATACCTAAAACGAGGATGCTCACAAAAATATCCAGCAATATGCCGCTGTTGACCAACATCGGCATTTCGTTGCCCACGGTCAGCGAGAGAATGAATATGCCGTTTTCGATCACCAAATACCCCATAACATGCGTAATGAGCTTTTTGCGCGAGATGATGATAAACAATCCCACAAATACGGTAGATATGGCGGTTACGAAAAATACGATGTCCAAATCGCCCGGATTGACGGTAGCGGCTCCGAGAAACGAACCGACAATCAATAATGTAATGATGATCAGCGATACGAAGTTGGGTACGAAGGGTTCGGCTTCGCGCGTGATTCCGTTTTTACGGATGATATTCTTCATGAACATCGGAATGAATAAGGTCTTGAAAATGATGGTCTCCAAAAGAATGAAAGCCAAGTTGCCCCAATTCATGTTATGCAGTTGAATGTAGGCAACGCCGAACAAGATCACCCCCTGCATCATCAAAATATTGATGTAGGTGAACAAACGATTGGCGATCCCTATATAAAGGAGCGTTATCGAAAAAACAACCAACAAGACATGAGTCATATCATTTTTGATTTTTGATTTTTGATTTTTGATGGTCGATTGAATTGTTGCACCATGGAATCGGATTTGTCGGATTTATACAAAATGATCAATCGAAAATAGCTTATAATTTGCCCAACATCAAAAGCATGCCGAAAAATATCAACAGGCTCACGGACGAAAGCGTAAAGATAAATTGCGCGTTGTGTCCCATGCGAAACCGAACGCCGAACGATTCGATGCATCCGATGATGACGGCGAACAGCGCTTGGCAAGCAAAGAAAACGGGCAACAGAATGTAATACGGCCAAGAATGATCCGCAAACAGGTTGGCGATGAGTGAACCGTATATGGCGAATTTCAATGTTCCCGCACTCATGATCAAGCCTAAATCGAAGCCGCCGTTGTCCAAAATCATCACTTCGTGAACCATGGTCAATTCCAAGTGGGTTTTGGGATCGTCAATCGGCATGCGACTGTTTTCGACGGCCGCGATCATCAGCAGGACGAAGCCCGCGAGTAGGGCCATGGCATACGATACCGGACCCGTAAAGTGAAATGCCGCGTATATATCGTAAAACGAAGTGTATCCCGTAAGCAGCGCAAACGAACCGATAAGAATAAAAAAGGCGGGTTCGACCAATAACGAAAACAACGCTTCGCGGCTTGCGCCCATTCCTTCGAAACTGCTTCCCGTATCCAACGCCATCAATATCATAAAGAACTTGCCGACAGCCAACAGGTAAGCAAAAACGACAAAATCGCCGTCAAACGAAAGAATCCCTTTATTCGGACCGAAAGGAACCAAAAAGGCGGCAAACAGAACGGCGGAGAAATAGACCGTCGGAGCAAATCGGAAAATCGGCCCGACGGTTTGTCCGTATACCGATCCTTTGCGAAACAGACGAGCATAATCGTATATCGGCTGCATGATGCCCGGCCCTTTGCGTCCCGACAGAATGCTTTTGGTTCGGATGATAACACCCGAAAAGAACAAAGCGGCGACAAGTATGAGAATCAAACTTAACATGCGATTTTCTTATTATCGTCCTCAAAATCCGTTAAGCACGAAGGATTTTGAGGCAAACGGTCTATATTACTTTCAACCATGTTAACAATATAACGGCAAGGATAAACAATAATCCGTAGAGAATATACCATTGCAGACGACCGTCCTGTATGCGCAACGATACGGACGAAAGACGTTTGATTAAACGGCCCGTCGGACGAATGAGCCTTGCTTCGACCCAATCATCGTAAGTATAAACATAACGCGCCCGTTTCGGAAAAATATCTTCGCGATGCACGCGTTTATAATTCTTGCGAACGGGAAGCAGCACGCCGAACAGTTTACTCATCGGTTTGGTAAACGAACCGGCGGTATATTGCGTTCGCGAGGAGGCTTGCAAGCTGCCGCAACCCCAAACGTCGCCGGTACGTTCCGGAAGACGACGACCAATCATGTTTCGCAATGTCAAGATAATGAGTACGAATGCGGTGAACATGACCAATACCAAGCCGACTTTTTGCATTAAACCGGCGAATCCGATTATTTCGGGGCTTTGTTCCCAAAGGCCGAAGGTGTCCGAAATGATTCCGGAAATGACTCCGAAAATAACGATCGGCAATAAAACGATAAACAGCATTGCGGCAACCAACACATATTGCGGGCGACGCATGGATACGGAAGGTTCATGTATATCGGCCGAGAGAGGAGTTCGCGGTGTTCCCGAAAAAATAATGCCGTATGTTTTGGTAAACGTCAATACGGACAAACCTCCGATAATCGCAATGGACGTAACGCCCAAAATAATGACGATGCTTTCGACGGTGTCCGGGAGCATGACGCCTTTAATGAATCCGAAGAAAAGAATAAACTCGGATAAAAATCCGTTAAGCGGAGGCAATCCGGCAATGGCCAGCGAACCGATCAGAAACAAAACGGCCGATTTGGGCATGAGCTTCGCAAGTCCTCCCATTTTATCCATGTCTCGGGTATGCGTCATTCGATAAACAGCGCCGGCACCGAAAAACAACAAGGCTTTGGTCAACGCATGATTCAACATGTGAAACAATGCGCTTCCGTAACCGGTCAATACCAGAAACGCGTTATCGACATATTGTCCGATCATACCCAGTCCGATGCCCATTACGATCAGTCCGATGTTTTCGACGGTGCAATACGCCAATAAACGTTTGACATCCTTTTGTACCGATGCATGTATGATTCCGTATATCCCGGTGACCATTCCCGCCGCCATCACGAGGTTGCCGATCAATAAAAGATCACTTTGCAGAAACGTTACCATGCGGATAATGCCGTAGATGCCCATTTTAACGATAATGCCCGACATGATGCCCGAAACGTGCGACGGCGCTGCGGGATGAGCGTGCGGCAGCCAAGTGTGAAACGGTACGATACCGGCTTTAAATCCGAATCCGACAAAGAACAACAGAAACAACGGAATGTTATCATGTTCGGTGAAATAGTCGCCGATTTTGGAAAACTCGAATCCGCCTTCGCTTTGGTAAACAATGAAAAAAGCGATCATCAAACAGATGACGGAAACGTGCATCTGTACCAAATAATTCAGTCCCGCCTTGAGAACGCTTCGTTGACGGTTATCGAAAATGACCAACAGAAACGACGACAACGACATGATTTCCCATACGAACAGGAATGCCAATCCGCTTTGGACCGTGCATACCAAAACCATTGCCAAGTGAACCCACACCAACATTACGTAATGCAGGCTGAGATTGGCCGATTGTTCGTCGTTTTTCAGATAACCCAACGAATACCAAACTCCGGGAACAACAATCAGATTGACGACCAGAATGAACCATGCCGATAACGAATCGACGGCAAACGGAACGTTTCCCCAAATGTAACTCGTCACCAACGTGTAACTTACATCTTGTCCCGCCAAAGCGGCAACGGATATCGCCGAGGAAACGACGGCAATCCACAACGATGCAATCAATGCGGCGTAACCTTTATACTTGTTCGGGATAAAAGGTACGACCGTCAAGATCAAGAAAGCGGCGACTATAAAGGCAACCAAAAAGTTCATGAGCAATCACATATTGAACGTTGCCGGCAAAACATTTGTTGAAATCGACAATATTCGGCGCGACCATGTTCAATGAAGTTACAAAGGTAAATAACCCGAGTAATTTCCAAAAGATGAACAGATGAATTTCTTTCGAAAGAAATTACAAAATCCCGATAATGCAATATTTATCGGGATTTTCGGAAAATGTCGGAGACGCATTAATCGGAAAAATCCGCTGATGCGAAACCTTTATTTGCTTATTTGATATGAAACGGTATATTTTCCGCTTTTCACGGTTATGCCGGGTTCTTTTCGATGACAAACTGTCCCGTTCAACGTATATTCCGAGGCTTTTTCGGGCAAAACGATTTCCGCTTCGCATCCGACGGGAATCGTCACATCCATGTTCAAAACACCGTCGTTCAATTTCCAATCAACGATTAAAGTGCCGTAAGGAGTTTCTTTCGTTGTTTTTGCCCAAGTGATCCCTTCGGGAATTTGAGGAGATATGAAAATCTTGCGATATCCGGGGTATTTTTCGTCGGGGACGATGCCGCCGATCGCTTGATAAAACCACGATCCGATGCCGTTGTAACAATTATGTATGCGGCTGCGATCGCCGTTCCAGTGTTCCCAAGTCGTTGTGGCGCCGTTTTCGATCATATACAAATATCCGGGATAATCTTTCTTTTTCAGCATGGGATACATCAAATCTTTCGCTTGACTTTTCATCGCCCATTCCGTCAATACCGGGATTCCTACCAACCCGCAGGCAATATGTCCTTGTCTGTTTTGCACCGTCTCGATGTAAAGGCTTTCCGTCACTTTTTGCACCAACGAGTCGGGCGTCACCCGAGTCAACATCGGAAAGGTAAGGTCGATTTGCGTGCCCGTCGCATAAGTGTTTTTCGAACCGTTGAAACAACGTTCTTGGATCAGTCGGCGTAACGTGTTGTTTTGGCCGGCATATTTTTCGGCGTCATCGGGTTTCCCGAGCGTGCGTGCAATTTTTTCCATGGTTTGGTAACATTCGGCCATAACACAATTGTTGACCAAACAAATCGATGCTTTTGCTGTTTGGTCGATTCCTTTGGGACAAGCCCAGTCGCCGAGATACCAGTTTCGATAATCCGTGTTGGGCCATTGTTCCAACATGCCGTCGACAAAATGTTTTTCTGCATACCCCAGCCATTGTTGCATGACGGGATAATATTTTTCGATCAAACGCGGATCACCGTAATTGACATATGTTTCCCATGGTGCCATGATAACAAATCCGCACCAGTAAGGTCCGCCTCCCGCCATATACGGACAGGGAGCCGTGTGCGGCAATCCGCCGTCTTCGCGAATACAATCGCCCCAAGCCCGCATCCAGTTGGCATACAAAGGCGACATGTCGTACATGGTTTGCGCCGTTTGCGTCGAGGCATTTCCGTCGCCGCCGTATCCGAGTCGTTCCAATTGCGGGCAATCTACCATATACCCTCCGAGCGTGAGGCATCGGAACGTATATTGTATCATGTCATGAATGGCATTCATCTCATCATCGGAACATTGAAATGATGAAGCCGGGTTGTAATTTGTGTGTATCAGGTATGCTTTAATGTCTTCCTTTTTCGGCGGACTCGTCAAACCGGATATTTCCACATATCGAAACCCGTGATAATTGAACTTTGCTTTAAATGTTTCGTTTTCTTTTCCCGAAGCGATATAATAATCCCGTTGTTTTCGATTGTCCAAGTTACCAGTGTTGTCCAAAAAGTCACAGTAATCCATAACGATTTTTTGTCCCGCACGCAGTTGCGGAAAACGAATTTCAGCACGGCCAGTTAAGTTCTTGCCCATATCGACCAACCAAGCGGTGTCATTCAACGATTTAATTTCTTTTGCTTCGATGATTTCCGTGATGTGGTTTGTTTCGGACATTTGCGCCGAAACGGCATGTCGGGGGACATCAACTTCTTTTGCGGGAAACTGGTCTGATTGATCCCAAACCATTGCGGTCAAGCTTTCCGGAATACGGATTGCATCAACACCTTCGCCTCCGAATTGGTGCGGTCGCCATGTTCCGACGGAAATATATCCGCTTTCCCTTGCCTGCCAAGATGAATCCGATACAAGAATCGTGTTCCGCCGATCGCCTTTTACCTTTTCCAGTTGAACTTTTACCAACGGACCTTCGTAAACGACTCCCGGTAATCCCGGGCGATACCAACCTTGTCCCAACCAAATCGCCAAATCGTTTTTCCCTTTTTGCACGTACGACGATATGTCGTAGGTCAGATACAGCGATCGTTTGTCGAATTGCGAAACGGCGGGCGACAGAATATCCTCGCCGACTTTATTGCCGTTAACGTAAACTTCATGATAGCCCAACGAATTGACATACAGTAATAATTTTCCGCTTTTATTCGTTACGTCAAAGCTTTTGCTCAAAAGAGGACATTTCGGATCGCCCGACTCGGCGGATAATCCGATGTAAGCGCCTTTCCAATCCGATTCCGACAATCCCGTGCCGAAAAGCGCCGGTTTGCTCCATTTCGATGCGTGATCGTTTTCGTTCCACACGCGAACTTTCCAATAAACGAGCGTGCCGCTTGGGAGTTGTTTGCCTTCGTATGCAACGAACACGGAAGCCGGCGACGAAACTTTTCCCGAGTTCCAAACATCGGCTTTTTCCTCGTTCAGCAAATGGATATCGCTTGCCGCCAATATTTGATATGTCCGTTGTTCGGTACCGTTTTCCGAACTTTTGATTTTCCAACTCAAATGCGGTTCGGCATTGTCTATGGCCAACGGATCCGTAAGATTTTCGCAACGAAGATCATATATTTCGAGGGTGGGAGAGGAGCATCCCGAAAAAGCAAGGACAATCGGGAGTATGAGGAAAAAAGTAAATCGCGACATGATGGTTATTTTATATGGATGAAGTTTTTGTTTTATTGATAAAAACCGTTACATCGGTTGCATTCGGTCTTCCCGGAATTTTCGGAGCGTCGTTCGGATATCCCAATACTACGGCACAGTAGACATAATAATATTCGGGAATGCGAAAAGAATTTTTCAATGCATCTTGATCAATGATTTCGCTCTGATATATGATGCATGATCCCAATCCCAATGCATGCGCCTCCAGAATCATGTTTTGAACGGCTAAGCCCGCATCCAACGCGGGAGCAAACTTTTCATCGTAGAGTCGTTCGTCAATGCCCACGTAAATGCATACCGGCGCTTTCTCGAACATGCTGCCGTTGGTAACGGATCCTTCGACCATCGATTCCGGATCGTTTTCGAAAACGAAAAATTTCCAAGGCATTTTGTTGAATGCGGTGGGTGCATAAGTTGCCGCTTCGATAATTTTTGTCAAGCAGGATCTCGGTACCGGCTTCTTTTTCCAAAATCTGATGCTTCGCCTTTCTTTGATCACGGAAAAAAGCTTGCTTTCGGCATCCTCATCATGTTTGTGTGCGGAACTAATGATCACTTTTTTTGCATTGATCGACCAACTTTCGTAATAGGTCAACATTTTTTCGGCCCAAATAATATCCGGTCCTTTATCATACTTTCTTTCATGCCGGTCCGTGAGCAATTCCTTTAAAATGGCGTAAGACTTGCTTTTGTAATTTTTATCGTCGCATTTGGTTGCCAAATCGATAAAATGAGCTTCTCGTCGAATTAATTGCGCCAATTGATCCTTATCCCGGCGGTTGGTATGTTCCATGCTTGAATCGTTTTTATGTTTATGATAATATTCAAGAGTGCCCTAAAAAGCTTATATTTGCAAATGTAGTCAAAAACCAAACAAAACCAATTCGCCTGAAACCATGAAAAGACCTATTATTCTCGGCTCTATTATCCTTGTAACCCTCTTGTTGCCGATCAAATCCTTTTCGGCACCCAAACCGGACATTGAAATCGCTCGTGAACGGATTGCATTCGCATTGTTGGACTTGCCGGTAGAGGAAGTGCGGGTAAAAGAGATGATGGCAACCCTTCGTAAAGACGGGACGTGGCCGGATATCAACTACGAAGATGTTTCTCGTAACGGATTCCGGCATGCACAACATCTTTCCAACATGGTAGAAATGAGTCGCGCGTATAAAAAGAAAGGATCGAGTTTGAAAGGTAAGAAAGAATTGAAAAATGCCATTAAGTCAACACTCGATTTCTGGCTTGCGCACGATTTTATTTGCGAAAACTGGTGGTGGAACGAAATCGGTACGCCCGAAGCCCTTACTTCCGTGTTGCTGATCATGGATAAAGACCTCACCCCGACGCAAATCGAAAAGACGTTAGCGATTACCGGGCGTTCGCATATCGATGCATGGGGTGCGCGTCCGGGCGGCGATCGAATTAAGATAGCCGATATTCAAGCAAAAAATGCATGCTTCAAACGCGATGTAACCACTCTCGAAATGTTGGTGAAAGTCATCGAAGGTGAAATTCGTTTTGTGCCGTTCGATCAACAAGGTATGCAGTACGATTACAGCTTTCATCATCGCGACGATTGCGTGGATAACACGCTCACGTACGGATTGAGTTATGCCGATTCTTTTTCCGAATGGGTGTTCTATTTGAACGGAACGCGCTATCGATTTTCGGACCGGGTTATCGAACTGTTGGTCGATTATTATTTGGACGGAATTTGCAAGCACATGGTTTACGGTAAATATCACGATCCGTCGACTGCCAATCGCGATATTGCTCGTGTAGGGCATGGCGGATTGATGGGGCCGGAGACTCCCGAACGATTGATGACTGCCACCGATTACCGGAAAAACGAGTTGCGGGAAATTATCAATATCCGTCGCGATAAGGCGAAACCGACACTTTCGTTCGGTAAGTTTTTTTGGTTGAGCGAATATTATGCCTGTCAACGTCCGAATTATTTCACGTCGGTACGTATGTTCTCCGACCGCAACGCCAACATGGAGCGACCTTATAACGACGAAGGATTAATGAACCATCATCGTGGCGACGGCGCCAATTATATTTCGGTGACGGGAACCGAGTACTACGATCTTGCGCCGGTGCTTGATTGGCAGAAAATTCCGGGGACAACCGTGATGCAGAAACCTTCACTGCCCGATGAGACCGAAATACAAAAGTTCGGTGTGATGGATTTTACGGGAGCAGTTACCGACGGTTTCTACGGCGCTGTTGCTTTCAATTTCATCAGTCCGCACGATCCGCTTCGTGCCCGCAAGGCTTGGTTTTTCTTCGATGACGAATATGTCTGTCTCGGAACGGGTATCAAGTCTCAAACGGGAAAATCCGTGGTTACGACCATGAATCAATGCTTGTTGCGCGGTAATGTTACGGTGGATGTCGGCGGCACGGAACAAACTAAGGAACGCGGGGAGCGACAGATTGACGATGTTCGTTGGGTATACCATGACGGCGTAGGCTATCTTTTCCCCGAGCCGGCGAAAATCAATTTGGCCAATCAAACAGCCTCCGGAAGTTGGGCCGCTATCAGCAAGAAAACCAATTTGCCGCAAGAAGAGATCAGTATGGATGTTTTCAAACTTTGGATCGACCACGGTGCTCGCTTAAAAGACGCCGCCTATCGATACATCGTGATGCCGGGCGCCGATAAGCAAAAAGTAGCGGATGCTTGGCAGAATCCTAAGGTGGAGGTATTATCCAACACTTCGGAGTTGCAAGCCGTATGGCATAAAACGTTGAACATCGTTCAAGTCGTTTGGTACAAAAACGGGACTCTTTTGTTGCCCGGCGGACGTCGAGTTACAGCGGACAGTCTGGGAATCTTTATGTTTAAGACCGACGGTTTCGACATCAAAGAGATATCGGTTGCCGACCCGTCGCGTAAGCTCGGAAAGATCCATTTTAGTGTTGACCGAAAAGTAAACGCGAGCGGCGAAAATTTCAGTGTCGTTTGGAACGAGGCGGACGGACTCAGTGAAGTTTCCGTGGATCTGCCGCAAACACCTTATGCCGGCGAAAGCGTAACGATTAAGTTTTGAGAATCTTGTCAAAACGTTGTTGTCATTGTCTTGGTCTATCGATCCTGCCGGTAGCGAAATAAAAACATAATTTTTAAAAGTAAATACATGAAAAAGTCATCTTTATGGTTCATCGGCATTGCCGGCTTATTTTTAATTTCGTGCGGTCCCAAAAGGGAGTCGATGAGTACTTTGATCAAAGATCGTCTCGATCGTTCGGTGCGGCAATACGAGTTGATGGCGCAATCGCTCATCGACCAACCCGATCTGTTACCGCGCAGCATCGACGCCGAAGGAAAATTGGTGACCTGCAAACCCGCAAATTGGGTCAGCGGATTTGTTCCGGGCTCGTTGTGGTATCTTTATCAATGTGATCGCAATCCCGAAATGTTAAACTATGCCGAAAATTATACGGCACGTATTGAACAGGAAAAATACAACCGACGTACGCACGATTTGGGCTTTATGCTCTATTGCAGTTTCGGCAACGGCTATCGCTTGACGGGCGATACGGCTTACCGCAGTGTTTTGCTGACGGGTGCCGAATCGCTGGCAAGCCGATTTAATCCGATTGTCGGCTGCATCCGGTCATGGGATCACAATAAAGATAAATGGCAATACCCCGTGATCATCGACAACATGATGAATCTCGAGTTTCTCTTTTGGGCGTCGCAAGTGACAGGCAATCCCAAATATCGCGATATCTGCATTTCGCATGCCGACGTGACGATGAAAAATCATTTTCGTCCCGATTACAGCTCGTATCACGTGGTTTCGTACGACACCATATCCGGCGGGGTCGAGAAGAAAAGTACGCATCAAGGGTTTTCCGACGAATCGGCATGGGCGCGCGGACAGGCATGGGCGTTGTACGGCTATACGGTGATGTACCGCGAAACCAAAGACCCGAAATATTTGGAGCAAGTGAAACACATTGCGGCTTTTATGCTTCACCATCCCAATATGCCCGCCGATAAAATCCCTTACTGGGATTTCGATGCTCCCGATATTCCGAATGCCTTGCGCGATGCTTCGGCCGCGGCTATTACCGCTTCGACATTGATCGAACTGAGCGGATACGTGGATGTCGGTCTTGCCAAAGAGTATTTGGACGTTGCCGAAACGCAACTCCGAACATTATCATCGCCCGAATATTTTGCCGAGGAGGGAACCAACGGAAATTTCATTATCAAGCATTGCGTGGGACATTTACCCGCCAAGTCGGAAGTTGATGTGCCGCTGACGTATGCCGATTATTATTACATTGAAGCATTGTTGCGGTATAAGGATTTGAAGCAAGCGAAATAGTAATAATACTAAGTCGCTGTCAAGATGGAAACCTAACAGGTTTTCAAAACCTGTTAGGTTCTGCTTTTTATGATTAAATTCTACACATGTTTGATATAAATAATGGTTTGCTTTATCGAAATAAAGGAAACGAAAAACGGGAACCTTGGTTCCCGTTTTTCGTTTCTTGATGTATCCCGCATGACGTGCTTCGGCCTTTTCGTAAAAGATTACTTGCGCCGCCGTTATTTGCCGACTATGCACTTAATTTTATTTGATTATATGAAACTGTTTAAAAATTTAAGTTGTCTCTCCGGGACGCCAATTTAAGAATGTTTTTTCTATCCCGAGGCGTTGCCATGGGGCTGAATTAAGCCGGACTTTCAGTCCGACACATAAAAGAGTAGCCTAAACGGCTAATTTAATTTAGCCCGATGGCAACGCCTCGGGATGTTGAATAAGCACAGCATCAGCGCGCCGGAGGCGCAACTTAAACCGAGTAAAAGAATTTTAAACAGTCTATATGTATTTTACGTACTGTTTGTTGATCAAATCCTCGTAACGTTCCTTTTCGCGTATCATGATGATTCGATCTTTATCGATCAAATATTCGCCCGGTCTCGGTTGTGCGTTGTACTGGCTGGCCATGACGATTCCGTAAGCTCCCGCGGTGAAAACGGCAAGTCTTTCGGTCGGCTTCACCGGCGGCAACTTCCTGTCTTTTGCCAAATAGTCGCTCGATTCGCATATCGGGCCGACAATATCGTATTCCGCCAAACCATCCATATCTTGATTCAGTTTTCGTTCGGTTACGGAAAATGACTTGTCGGTTTTCACCGGCCAAATGAAATGTTGGGCATTATAAAGCGCCGGCCGAATCAAATGGTGCATTCCCGTGTCCGTGATCAAGATTTTTTTATCGGTATCGGTTTTCTTGACATATTGGATGGAAGTAACGAGAATACCCGCATTGGCGGAAATGGTTCTCCCCGGTTCGATAATGATTTTAATCCCTTTTTCCGTGAGCGGTTTTAACAGAGGCACGATTGCTTTTGAGTATTCAACCCACGATAAAGATGCTCCGTCTTCGTAATCGGCGGCATATCCGCCTCCGATATCCAAATATTTGATCGAAAAACCGTTTGATTCCAATTTTTCGATAAGTTCTTTCATCTTGACGATTGCTTTGACGTACGGTTCCGAGGAATATATCGGCGATCCTATATGGATATGAAGTCCGGAAAGTTTTAAATAATCGCTTTTTCCGTACGCCTCGAAGAATCTCAACGCACGATCGATATCGACGCCGAACTTCCCGCCTTTTTTCCCGGTCGTTGTTTTGTCATGCGTGTTGGCATCGTATTCATCGGGATTGACCCTAAGTAACGCGTTCGCGATGTTGTTTTTGCCGGCGGCAATTTTCTCGATTCGAACAAACTCGGGTTCGGATTCCACATTAAAAAAACCGATTCCGCTGTCGATCGAGAATTCTATTTCCTCAACGGTTTTTCCGACTCCCGCATAGACGATCTTTTCCGGAGATACGCCCGCGGTTTTGCATAAAAACAGTTCGCCGCCGCTGACAATGTCCATCCCCGATCCGAGTTCCGCCAAACCTTTCAGAATTTGGATATTATTACAGGTTTTTACGGCAAAACAAATCAGCGGGTCCAACTCTTTGAAACTTTCCTTAAATCTTAAATAATGATCCTTAAACGTATTCCAAGAATATAAATAGAAAGGGGTTTTGATGTCGGACATCCGATCCAAGTCGACTTCTTCGCAAAATAATTTACCGTTTTGGTACCTGAAATAATCCATTTTTAAATTTAATAATTAATTACCTTTATTTCCACTTCAGCAGCCTTTTGATGATGGCTTGCTCTTCTTCGTCATTTTCGGTGGCAACCCACAGGAAAATACCTTTCGGAGATACGACATTCATGAATTTTTCCAAATCGCTTTTATCCAAATCCACGATCACGGAGGCATTTTTCGATTGAATATATTTGATGAATCCGATATGCTGCATGATCGGATAATCGTCGGCCATGCCTTGAACCCATTGAATCGCCTTTACTTCGGGAACGCTCAAAATGCTGTCGATATGGTTGGCAACGCCTTTTCCGTCCACATGAAAAACGTTATGCGTCATGGTTTTTACCTCCTTTTGGAGAACGGGTAACGCGAATTCATTGAATTGTTGCGGCGAAATCATGAACGAAAAGTCATTGCTCGGGACGTGCATTCTTCCGCCGGGAATCGGTATGTTGATCCACGTAACGGAAGGTTGACCGTGAGCGCTCAACAGTTCGTGATATTCGTCGTACATATCCAACAAATGTTCCGTGCTCAAACGTAGCAATTCGCGTACCAAATCGGGGTTCAAAAGCAAATCCGTACATAAATTTTCCGTACCTCTCCATGCCGCGGCACAATCCATGCCCGGATGCAAATCGGTGTAACCGACGAAAAATTTGTCTTCGCACATTTGCAGAGCAACTTCGGTCAATTTCCGCATTTGCTTGTAATACACGTTTTCTTTCGAAAAACGGATTTTTTTCAAATCTTCGGGTTTGTTGACAATGTGTTCGATCCACGAAGTGGTTTCTCCGAACGTCAGCTCCGCACCGTGTGCCGCCGCAAAGATATTGGGTCCCAAGTTGGGCATGTATACGGGAAACGTTTCGGCATTGAATCGTTGGCCTTTAACACTGTCCAAAAAACTTTGAGCTTGAAACTCGGCATCCATCCATCGATCCCTTAACGTCGCATGCGACGACGAGCCGATCACCAAGTCGTATTCCGCGTTGTGCCGATGAAATCGGATCGGCGCTCTGTCCGTTATTTCTTGATTGAACCAAGCTTCGATGCGTTTTTGGCATACATCGAAATCTGGTTTTGTTTCCAATTGTACGCAATTCATATTCTTAAAAGCTGTTGTTTATTACAAAATAAACCTGTCGAATCCGGAAATCCGACAGGTTTTTATTAATTTCATTTATGTTTATTGATCAAGTGAACACCGAATTCATTTATTCGGATATGTTTGTTTTGCGAATGCATCTTACAACGCCTTCAATTTCAGATTGGTGTTGTTTTTGATGTTCACTTTGTAATTTTGGGGAACGGAAAGTTTATAATTCAAATTCTTTCCTTTTTTCTCCCACTGCATGCTAATGAATTGATCACCCAAAGGAATGGTTCCGCTGCAGGTTTTTACGTCGGTATCGTTGAACACGATGTCTATTTGTCTTTTTTGCGGATCAACATTGCCGATGCCGAGCATATCGCGATAGAAAACATGCGCCACGTGCGAAGCAAAGCCGTGATTGCAACTTGCCACGGTGGTGGTGTTTTCCCACAACGTGCCCGTGAGGTTGGCCATGTATAAGTATTCGTCGATGGATTCGTTCAGCAATTGCTTGACATATCCGTAACGCGATAATATTTCCAAACGCAGATAATTTCCGATAAAGGCATTGGACGGGAATATCTCTTTGTAAGCACCCGTTTTTTTGCGTTTCGGACCGAAATCGTTCAGCATGGTTTTCCACAATGCGGGATGCGATTCGGGAGTAGCGGTTCCCAAGAAGAACGCATAATATTGGCAGGTTTCGGTACGGTTGTTTTTTTGTACGACCAGACGTCCGTTTTCGCGAACGGCGTTATCCACGAAGAATGTTCCGTCGAACGATTGTTTGCGGATGGTTTCGCGTATTTTATTCGCTTTGGTAACCAAATCGGGACGACTGTATAAATTTCCATATACTTCGAGCATTTTGGCATACAACATGTTGGTGGGGTAATTCACGTCCTGCACGAATTTGTTGGCTTGCGACCATTCCACGAATACCCATTTTTCGAGGCCTTCCAACAAACCGTCTTCATTTTCGAATCGTTCGAAATAATCCAGCAGAGCTGTTAATTTTTGGCGGAAAGCATGTACCGTTTGTCGGTCGCCGCTGCGTATTTGATATTCTTCGAGTTCCAATACCAGCCACATTGCCCAGTTGGGAATGAAATTGCCGTTGGGATGGTCGGACGGATAACACATCGGGAGCATGCCTTCGGGGATATAACGGAACTTTTCGGGTAACAGGAAGTTTTCCAAGAAATTAGTTTCGATCAGTGTATTGCCGGAAAGATCAAAGGCCACGCGCGAAGTGAAATAGCTGTCGCACAACCATCCCGCGCGCTCGCGTGACGGACAATCCATGAAAATATCCAAAGCATTTTGTTTGAATGTTTCCACGGCCGCTTTGTAAATGAAGTTGAGTCGTTCATCGTTGCAGGCAAACGAAGCACGGACGTCCGAGTTAACGTATTGACGAATGTAAAAGTCGCTTACCGTGCAATCGCCTTCCGTTTGCACTTTCAAATATTGCAACGTATACGGTTCGAACGATTCCAATGCGTATTCTCCGGGTTGCAATTCGTAAGTAACGGTGTTTTTGCATCCCATACGACGGGTGCTTACATCGCCGTCGGTTAAAATTTCGTCAAATGAAAGCGTTACTTTCGACGGCGTATTCACTTTTACTTTGGTTCCGATGAATCCGGTGGAGTTGCATTCGAATTTGTAAATGCCTTTATCCAATGCTTGCGTATATTTACGAATACCGTAATCGGGATATTTTACGCGACGGTTGATCAAGTTCTTTTGATCGGTTTGTTCGAGACGCGCGGTTTTAAATTCCGCGTTCATATCGGTCATCCAGGCATTGTAATCGGGCGATAGCTTATAGTATTCCGTATACGTACGTTGAAAGCTGAATTTCGGAACATCTTGCATCCGTTGGCCAAGCTTGGCTCCATGGAATCGTCCGTCAGCGACTGCTTTTTCTTTGTTGGCGAAACTCGGATCTTTACCCGCGGGATTGTCGGAATATGTTCCTTGTGATTTCGTTGCCGCCAAAATATTGTCGCCCGAAGCGATTTCCGCTTGGAAAAACGACGGTTGATTCAACAGATAATAGTTGTCGACATTGTAACCGGCCACTTCAACGGCAATAATATTGTCGCCCGGTTTGAGCATTTTTTCGATCCGATACTCGTCAATACGATAATACCCGAATCCGGCAACGCAAGGACCGTGTCCCAGAAACACTCCGTTAATATATGCGCGATAATCGCACGAGGCCGTAAGCCGAAACGTCACCTCGGCGGCATTGTCGTAACGAATAATCGTACGAAACGATGCGGTGAGGTTTTTATCGACTTGAGTACCATCGATCCAAATCGGCAATGCTTTTTGAAAATAAGCGGCTTGTCCCGCGGCGTTTGAGCATAAAAAACCCGTGATTGCGGCAAAAAGAATGCATTTTTTTACGAAAGATTTCATGGGTATGTCATTTTTAAGGTTAGATGCAAAAATGCATATCCGATTTCGTCGGATAATACAATTTTGCGAAGTTACGTTTTTTGTTGATAAATCATACGTTGCCGATAAAATCGGTACGATTATTTTATCGAAAATTCGTAATTTCCCGATTTTACTTCGAATACGGCATATACTCCGTCTCGCATCACAAATTTCACGCCTTCGGCCGACGACGCTTTTTTGCCGCTTTCCGTTACCCGATTCTCATCGGATGCAGGAACATATACAACGGCAGAAGTATTGCAGGGGATAGTAATATTCCAAAGAAACGAATCGTTGTCTTTACGCCATGCACTTTTGATTTCGCCGTGTACCGAACGATAAGAAGCCGTGACGTAATCCAAATCCGCAACCGGATACGGTTGCATTCGTATTTGTTTGAAGCCCGAGCTTCCCGGTGCGTTTTGTATACCCGCGAGATATTCGTAAAACCAGACAACCAGATCGCCCAGCAGCATCACATGATTATGCGAATTCATGGCGGGATCGGCGGTGTTGCCGTTCCAAAGTTCCCAAATGGTAGTGGCGCCGTTTTCGATCATGTAACCCCAACTCGGGTAATCTCGATTGGTGGCGATCTTGAAAGCAAGGTCGATATTCCCGCGATCGGATAAGCCGCGCATGAGCCATTGCGTACCTACCAGCCCGGTGCTGATGTGACTTTTAAATTCTCCGGTCGTTTTATCGACAATGTTTCGGAATACGTTGTCTTCGTATCCTTCGGGTACCATTCCGAAATAGAGAGACAATAAGTTGGCCGTTACCGTATTGTTATCGTATTGCGCTGTTACTTTATCGAAGAATTTATCATTGTATGCGTTTTTGACTGCAAGCATTTCTTCGGCAAACGCTTTTGCATCGTTCGGCTTGCCGACAATGTTCGCAAAACGTTCCAACAGGTACAGCATTCGATAATAGTAAGCGGTACCCAAAACGGCGGCGGAAGTAATTCGTGAGGGGTCTTTTGAGTGGATCAATTCCGGCGATTCGGGCGGCATGCACCAATCACCGTATCGATCGCGGGGCATGATGTTGTCTGTTACATATTTTTCGCGCATGTATTTCATCCATTTTTTCATCGACTCGTAATGCTTCCGAATCGGTTCGTCGTTACCGTATTGCCGATACAACATATCGGCAATGATGACGTAAGCGCCGGGCCAAGTCATGTTATCGCTGTATACTCCGTTCGCATAAGTACTCGGAGCAACGTCAGGAATGCTACCGTCCTCGCGCTGTGCTTGTTCGATATCGTCGAGCCATTTGGCGTAC
>JAVBNP010000079.1:0-6841 GCA_031551455.1 Bacteroidales bacterium
AGTTAATGCTTTGTTGTTCATCAACGGAGCAGTACTGTTTTGCCAACCGGTTATGCGAATTTTCGAACGATCGTCGCGGGTCGTAAAAACGGGAAAGGCCTCGGAACCCGTTTTCAATTCCCGATCGGTCAACGAAAAAAACAACATTTCTTTGCCGACGGAATACAAACCGACTTGCGTCCCGTCATCATTCACTTGAAACTGTTTCCGTTGGCGGGATTCGTATCGGGTAATCTCGCCGGAACGAATATACTCACGTTGCGTATTACCCGTCAACCATTGCGTCAGCGATTTGCTGTCTTTCGTGATGCGACCGATTTCGGGATAAGAAGAACAGAAAGCAACCGAACCGTCGGGTAAAGCCTTGAGTCCGGTAATATTGGATTTGGCAACCGCAAAATCGCTTACTCCCAACACATTGTATGTTCCCCCTTTCCACATGCGGATCCGATACTCGTTGAAAGCCTTGTTGTTTCCGCCGGCATATTTATTTCCGTCCGCTGAAAAAGCAACCGCGGTAAACGGTTGTTTCGCCGTCAAGGTCGCACCGATGGAAACGTCGACCCGTTTCAAGGTTTCCGTATCCAATATCAATACCGACTGCAAATCGGAACATCCCACCATCAATTGATCGCCTTGAGGCGAAAAATCGACATCGGTGGGTTTACGTCCCGAAGGAAGCGTTTGTACTTTTTTCTGTGAAAAATTTTTATCGTATATTCGTATATAACCGTCATCGGAAACCACCGCCAATTGTCCCGTCGACGAAAACGCCATGCTGCGCGCGGCACTGCCGTACCCGACCAGTTCGCGAACCCGTTTCCGTGTTTCGGTATCGATAATACTTACTCCTTGGGTTCCTCCGAGAGCGGCAAGCAGGTATTTTCCGTCGGGAGAAAATTTTAAGTCAAGAATTTCGTCTCCCAAACCATCAACCGCAGCCAACAAGTCTCCCGTGGTTGTTTCGAACATATAAACGGTGAATTGACGTTTCAAGGCATAACCGGTCCATTTACCGACGGTTACTTTGGTACTGTCGACCGAATTCCACGAACTGCCCGTCCAACCGCCCATGGCTGCAATTTTACCGTCGGGCGACAATGCGCAGGTATACAAACGCCCTTCGTCGCCGTAACCGACGGGCGGACGAAACGTTCGCAACCCCGTGCCCGTGGTCGCATCCCATAACCGCGCCGTTTTATCGTCCGAACATGTTAACAGGTATTGTCCTTTGGCATCGGTTTCGATGCAATTGATTGCTGCACCGTGCATATCGGTATTGAGCATCAAGATCGGTTCTTTGGGTTGAGCTTGAATCGGCAAAACCGCAACGAAACACAAAAACACGAAACATAAATCGCGCATACGTTTTTCTTTGACGAAACAAAAGTAAAAAATAAAGATTTAACCGAAATCTTATCTCAATACAATATTTGATTACTGTTACAAAATAAACTCATAAACCGTATGTGATTTTTACTTTGATACCGACGGCCATGGTATTTATTTTATCGATGGTATTGACAATGCCGTTGAATTCCAATTTATCGGCTGCTTGCGCAGTATATTCCACGGGTCGGCCCGTACCGCTCTTACCGATGTTGTTGAGTCCGTAATCGAAATAAGCGCCGACATACAGGTTGGTTCTTTGTCCCAAAAACCACTGCATTCCCGCTTCAACGGCAGCCGAACAATTGATTCCCGCCTCAAAATCGCCGTCGTTCGAAAATCCTTCGTACGTTCCCATGCCTCTGTCGGGAAGCGTTTTATATGTTTGATTCTCCGCAGGGAAATAACCTTGAGTGGCAAGGCTTGCAGCCGAAATATTGCAAGCGGTATTGATCGGAAACCCAACCTTAACGCCCGCTGCCGCATAAAATCGCCCCGTTTGGTATTGCAACATCACGGGAATTTGCAGAAAAAGAGCCGACTGTTTTTCTTTGTACCCGACATATGCGTACGAAAACGTGAAATCGTCGCCCGATTGTTGCGACGTACCGCTCACGGCTTGGTAACTTCCCGAATAATCTTTGTCGATTGAGTATTCGGCTCGATAAAGCGCCGCCTCGACACCGGTAACCAATCCCCACCGTCCACTGATGAAATAAGTGTAACCGAAACCGAATAATCCGCCGAATCCGAGGCTTCGCGAACCTATATCCGGCGTATAGTTCAACCCGGAAAGGCCTCCGCCGGCATATACCGACAATTCGCTTCGTCCGCGTATCGCAAAGGAACCGGATGCCTTCGATCTGCCTTTATAATAGTTGTGTTTGAAGAAAAACACATCGCTCCTCGAAATGGTAATAATTTGGCCCAATTCGTCGTATCGAAACTGTATGACGTTTTCCTTGATATCAACAATTTTACATTTTAAACTGTCGCCCGTATTGGTGACAATCAAGTCCTGCCCATGTGCGGAATAACCGAAACCGGCGCATAATATGATGAGAAATAAAAATCGTTTCATGTTGAAATGTGTGTTTAGGTCGTTATGGATGCGGATTTATTCCGCAATGATTTTGAATGTTTGGCCGACGCCGTTTACGGTTATTTGCAGCAGGTATTGTCCCGGTATGTCGGGAACGGAAATATCCGTAACTGTATTGCGTAAATTCGTTTTCCTCATGATGTTTCCCGTTTGATCAAACAGTTGCAAATACGCTTTGCCGAGTTCTTCCAAGGGTATATCGGTTTCCAAACGAACGATTTGACCGCATCGGGCGGGATTGGGCCACACCGCCATTTTCACCTTCACATCCGTAACCTCCGCGGGACAGGTATGAATGGCGCCTTGCTGAGCCGTTAATTCGGCGGTATATTCTGCTGATTTATTCAAACCTCCCGATTCTTGTATGTATCCGTCGGTAATATTCAAATCATTGCCGTTTTTATACCATTTATAACCGGTAAAAATATAACCGCCGTTGGTTGTCTGATTGTTGTTCACCGCCAACACGTCCGACCATCGTTGTACGAAGATATCGCTGCCGAAAGGCCTTTCGATACTTATATCGTATGTTTCGGTTACATTATCCGCCGTGGTTACGTTGACGGGATTCGGGTAAATCCCCGGAACGGACGCCGACACCGTAAATTCTTTGGAGGGCGAAATCGCGGTTAACTTACTGGTCTTCACTTTTACCGTTACCAAATCCTCCGAAGATTCGCAATCAACGGAAAATTTACCTTGTTTGGCCGGATTCTCGAAAATGTTATTTCCCACTTGCAACGTGACGATACCGACACTGAATGATTGTGCGGGTTTATATTTGATCACCCTGCTGTCATCTCCCGCTTTCAGCGTGAGTTCATACCATGATCCCACGCGGGAACTCACTTTTCCATTGATAATGTCGGCCGATGCCGAGGGACTGACACTCCACTCGATGGCTTGCCCCGAAGCCGTTTTTTCGTAAAGATCGAATACCGATTTTACGGCAGCGGCATCCTCCGTGCCGGACAACTTAAGCGGCACTGTCGACAGCGCACTTCGGTTTTTGGTTCCCGCATCGTCGGAATTTGAAAAAACTTTCAATTGCGGGTAGTAACCGACAACGGCTTGCCATTTATCGGCCGAAAAATCGTTCGGTAAAACGGCGGTAGTAAACTCATCGGTAGTCTTATCCGTTATATTACCGCTTTGGCCGTTGTAATCATATCCTATGATGGTCGGCAATCCCGTACTCATTCGATCAATAAAACACAAACTAACGGTACCTCTGTTGGATCCGATAAAATTTCCCACTTCGATACCGCCTCCCGGAACAGCACCCGTTGCATAACATCGGCTCACGGAAGCATACTCACCGACCGAACCTGCCAAACCGCCCGCTGTTGGAAAACCCGTAACGGAACCCGCGGCATAACAATCGGAAACTTTTGCTCCCACCTTAGCTTGATAATCGCCGGCGATTACCCCGATTAATCCGCCGATATTCGACGTTCCGGTAACCGAACCGACGGCATAACATTCGGATACGGCAGCTTTAATATACGCTCTCCCGATTAATCCGCCGACTCCTCCCGTACCCGTAACAGTGCCCGCAGCGTAACATTGAGAGACAGAACTTAAGTTGTCGCCGATTAACCCTCCGACAAATGATGAGCTTCCGTTAACAGTTGTTGCAGCGGAACATTGAGAAACAACACCCGAATAATTGGTTCCGATTAAACCTCCGATATTGCCGGTTCCCGAAATAGAACCCGTTGCGCGGCAATTGATAATATTGCCTTCATTATATCCGACCAATGCGCCGACATCACCGCCTCCCTTGACGGAACAACCAACAATGGAGAGATTCTCGATTTTAGCCGTTGAACCGAGCTCCCGAAAAAGACCCTGTCTGCCTGACGTATTGTTAATCTTCAAGTTTTTCACGGCATAACCGTTACCGTTCAATTGTCCGTAAAAGTATTTGGATACATCCGCCCCGGCAGCGACCGTATTCCCGATGGGAACCCATGTCGTTGTTCCGAGATCGATATCATTAGCCAACTCGAATTGCACCGAACTGTTACCGGGACCAAGATAATCGTTCAATATCTCGAGGTTTTGACGCGTACGAATCTTGTGAACACATCCTCCCTCCATGATTTGCCGCTTGAAATACGGAAAAGTTGTTCCCATACAAATCTGCCATGTGTTGACAAAATCCCAATTGATGGTTGTATACGTCGGCTTTTCATAAAGTTCATTTAAAGTTTTTGATTCGCCGTTAGTATCATTAGATGCGGATGCACCGTTGGCAATAACTGCTCCGTTAACGGTCATGGACGACAGAGCATAATTTCCCGATAAATAAGTAAGGGATTGTAATGAACCGACAATACGTCTTGCCGGATCACCGCTGACGGATGTACCGCAAGCAACACTGTTAATAACAGCATTTGAATTACGTACTCCGGCTTCGCCGGCAATACCTCCTGCCGCTCCCGCTGAAGCAACTATAACGGCGGACGAATAGCAAAATTTTACGGAACCTCCCAGCGCATTGATTAAAGATCCAACAATTCCTCCAATATTGGATGTTCCCGTTACGGAACCCGTAACATAATTTTCGGAAAGAATTACCATTTCTGATGCATTTCCGCATATACCACCAACAATGTTTTTTCCGACAATTCTCCCGTCCACGTAACACCCGGAGATGTTACTGAAGTTGGCGCCTCCCGCTATCGCACCAACTGAATTCCCTCCGATTATATTGCAATCCGTAAGAAAAATATTTTTTATTGTTGCCGAAAACACGGAACCAAAAAGTCCTTGGGCATTCACATCAGGTGCATTAATGATCAAATTTTTGATCTCTTTCCCGTTCCCGTCAAATATTCCGGAAAATCCGCTTATCGGCGTCCAATAATGCTCGCCCAAATCAATATCCGCGGTCACTTTAAAATATTTGCCGGAATAATCGGTACCCGCATTGACTTTTACGGTCAAATATGCCAATTGTCTTGCATTGGTTATTTCTATCGGATTGGTTTCGATGCCTCTACCGGTTTCGGTATACGCTGTCGTAAAATTGATCCAGTTTCCGGTTTGCGCTTCGATATTTCTGCCAAATACCGCAAGCAACAGCAAAATTGAAAAGTAAATTTTTTTTCTCATGTGTGTTGGTTTTTTATCGTTTCGAGCAACAAAAATAATCAAATATCGAATTATTGCACAACATTTTAAGATTATTTTTGCATCATGCAATTTACCTTTCCGAAAAGGTAATAAAAAAGCGGCAAAACCCGTAAAGATCGCCGCTTTTCAAATATTTGTTTATTTTTTATTCTTTGTCGGAATTGCCTTTATCGAAATTTCGAAGAGATCTGCCTTCGAAATTTCGTTGTCTCTTGAATCGTTCATTACCGTCGAAACATCGATCTTTACAATATTCTTTTCGCATGACGATTTTATCCGGTCGGGCATCAAAATATATTCGTTGTTCTTCGGTGAGCAAACTTCTTATTTTTTGACGATTTGCGGCTTGCGCTTTCATTTCTTGCGCTTTAACGGAAGCGATCTCGTCAATGGTTTTGTTGATCTCTTTCATATCCGGTTTGTCGGCCGTTTGCAACACTTCCAGTTTGGCTCGTTTCTCGTTCAACAAACTGCGCGTTTGAGTGCGTTCTTTCATCCGTTCCATATGGATTTTCTTGATTTCCGCGCGTTGCTCGTCGCTCAAACCTTGAAAATATTCTCCTCTTTCGGGAAGCGTCACTTGTCTTACTTCTTTGGGATTTTTACCCATAAAAGGTTTCCCTTGCGGCGGCTGTGCCCATACCGAAAAACTCGATACCGTCATTACGGCTATCAATGATAAAATACTCGTTTTCATGATTCAAAAAAAATTAAATTCAATAAAAAATGTTCCGTGTACACAAGATTTATACTCTTATGACGGAACAAATCGTTTCGGGTTTAATGCCGCCCGAAAAAAATAATCGAATTTAACATTTTTTGGGGAATCCTTCGGTAACTTCTCCCGTCTTAATCGGTCGGTTCCGTTCGCGAATGAGCATATATCTCTTTGATGGTTTCGGCATATTTCTCCATCAATAACCTGCGTTTGAGTTTAAGCGTAGGCGATAATTCACCCGTTTGCGCACTCCATTCGTCGGGAACCAAGCGGAATCGCTTGATTTGTTCGGTCGTACCGAATTGTTTGTTCACCGCATCGACTTCGTGCTGGTAACATTCCGTCACCTCGGGATGTTGCAGAAGCTCGTTATTGTCGGAAAATTTTATCTCTCTCGAATAACACCAATTATGCAATTGCGTAAAATTGGGAGAAATCAATGCGCTTGCAAATTTTTCGTTTTCGCCGATTACAATGGCTTGATCAATAAA
>JAVBNP010000063.1:0-5994 GCA_031551455.1 Bacteroidales bacterium
GCCAACCAAACAATTGATGTTTCTTTGCTCTCGTCGGGAACTAATCCCATGAAACGGGGAATATCTCCGGAAATATATCCCTCCGTATTTTCGAAAATACGGCGAAGGATTCCGAAAAAATCTTCGTTACCTTGGCTTTGATTGTATGCGTCTTTGGCCAAATAATAATCAAAGGTATATGCCGAACCGCTGTACGGCCATATCAATTTCTTAAAAAAGGCGTACAGTTGAAACCAAAACACAAACGCCACCCCCGAATACAAAGCATTTCGATATTGTTTATATGCGAGGAACAGCAGGACTGCCGCGCCGATGGCAATATAACCGATGCTTCGGGTGAGGGACAACAGTAATATTACGAATGAAAATATAAGATATCGGCTGATTTGCCGACCGGTTAAAACCCCGGGACGAAGGTTTCTTTGTCCGGTTTGGTCGTTATCGGCAAAATATTCGGCAAACAGGTATAATAACAGCGACTGCAACAACAGAAACATCGGTTCGCTGAAGGTTTGCCCCGAATAATACATCAAATGCGCATTGATTCCGCTAAGCAACAATACAGGGAACAGAACAGATGTCGGTATTCGCTTGTAAAACGCTTTATATAAAAAGAACAAAGAGAGGATAATAAACACGAACGATGTGATTTTCAAAAGCGTAAGGTTAATGCCAAATACTTTGACAAAAGGAGCAAGTACGATGGGATACAACGGTCCTCGAAACGACGGGAAAGCAAAATATTCGGCAAAATTATATGCATGGATGATATAATCCGAATCGTCGCCCGACAAACTGACTTTGGGATCGAACAGCAACAACGATACGACGGCACTTGCAATAAACACCAACCAAAGAAAAATATGCCTGTGTCGTTCAAAAAAGGCATCAACCCTATGTAACAATTCGGATTTATCTCCCGTATTTTCCATAAAATTCAAAAAATCTCAATTTTCAACGCTCCATTTTTAATTTATTTTACCACCACACCTGCTTGTTATCTTTATAGGTGAAAATACGCTCTTCAACGCCTTTGGTTAAGTTTTTCAATAAAAATAAGGCTTTTACCGGTGCGTTGTCGTAATAGAGCACCTGTTCGCCTGCCGTTTGTTGCCCGAGAGATACCCAACCGTTGTCTCCCCAATAAAACAATTCATAAAGCTCCCCCACGGCGATATTGTTATCATCATTACGCGGTAAATAACGTATCTTGGTGATTGTCGCCGGCTTTCCGAAATCCATACCGATCCAATCCGTTCCCCAGGTTTTGGCATGATAAAAAGAAAGCACGTCACCGTCGAAAGCTTTGTCTGCGGTTCGATCCGGCCTGTCATCGTATGACCCCGGACTGCCGATTATTCGGCCGATGGCCCGCTTGGATCCGTTTTCTCCGGAATAAAACTCCAACTCGGCTACGGTGAGTGAACTTTGCAGCGGGGAAAGAAATCGGTAATATCGATACGGTCGGGGATTGCTCGGAATAATGTCTTGAAAATACATTTCGGGAGGTTCGGGTATGGTGTAAAGCGTCACCGAATCGGAAAAATCCGGAGTGTCGGCACCTTGAAATTTGGCCCCGGTTAATTTGGCCCAATGTTTCAGAAAGAACGGGTACTTACGAATTAATTTTAAGGTTTGTCGTTGCGTGGTATCAGCTGTTATGGACTGAACAACTCCTTCCTTTGTCAGCAGAAAAGGTTGTCCGCACGGAGTCAGTTGATACTTGTTGTAATATACCGGCAAATAAACAATATTTTTTCCCATTGCATGAAATACGGTAAGGTTATCCCGTTCGGCCCATTGTATGGAAACCCAGTCTTTGTTGTTAAAAACGGAAAGATATACATAATCCGACTCCCCTTTCATCTGTTTCCCCGAAAAAGAAACATCTGTTGCGGAAAATGATTCGGACGATATATCCGAAATAAACGGATTTTTAAAATATTCCGGTATCTGCTCCGAAGGGTTACAGCTGATTAATGTCCCATGTTGTCTTCCGTACATTTTGCGAAACACTTTAGCCTTCTTATAGCCCGGCATATGTTCTTCCCCGGGTTTTGTTTCCATAAAATAAAAAACAATGTGATTTCCGTTCTTATCCCTAACCGTATTCCAACCATGACCAAGGCTTCGATGCGGCCATTGCGGTGTTTCATCCATGGTAACGGGAATACCCAACGCCCGCATGGTGAATGTTGCCAAAGCAAGTTGTTCCGGGCAACCGCCCGTACGGAATTTGTCGATCATGCTGAAACTCGGTTGAGGCAGTCTGAGATTATCAATCGGCGGGTAGAAGTAACGATTCATTACATCGATCATTGTTGCGCAGGCTGTTACCGCATCTACGCCTTCCGTCCGAAGAGAGTCGAAGGCGGATTTATATTTTACCAATACTTTATCGCGCCAGTCCTCCAGCGGTTCCGTACCGATACGATAGGGTAATATTTCTTCGCAAAATACATCAAACGAAACATCTTTTCCCCAAGGTGTAGAAGTCCATACTTCAAAAGATCGCTCAATGTTATTAATTAAATAATCGGCTTTGATAAATTCTATATCATACAGCCTTTTTATTGCAGATGCAACTCTGTATTTGTTAACCAACGAATCGAATGTTTTGGATTTATCGACAATCTTATCGCGGTGTTCATACATGACTGCCCATTCGTCAAACAAGGGTTGATATATCTCGGTGGGTTTATTATCTTCCGAATATTTTCCGGGCATACCGGCAATCAAAAATTCGGCGGCCCGAAGCTTTAGACTATCTTGCGGATGTTGGCGATAATGACTCAATACTTTTTCCAACTCGGGCCGATGGTCGCCCGCAAGTTGCAAAGCTTTCTCCACATCTTTCGGATAGCGGGAACAAGACGAAAATGAAAACAGCAACAACGCGCCGACAAATATGATTTTGCTCATAATACGATTAAAATAATGAAGATAATAACAATGTATAAAAGGCTGCAAAGATACGTTACTTCAAACCGCCCGAACACCTTTTGAGGGTGATATAACGGGTTTTCACGAACTTCGGAATTGATTTCAACGTATTCCGAAAGAGGTTCAAAGATATTTCGGAAATACGTTCCGGGTATTTTTTGAATACCCTTGATGTATTTCGGAACCGGTCGAAAGGTATTTTCAAAGTACCTTCCGAGTATTTACGAACTCGTTGCGATGCATTTTCGAAATACATTTTTGGTACTTTTGAAATACATTTGATATATTTCAAAAGTAGTCAACATGTATTTTCAGAATACTTCGAAGGATACCGACATCACCAAATCTAAATTTTAATAAGTGCTCGACATAAATTAATTTGGATTATTTTATTCGGTTAACCATTCTCGTTATTGGTCACTTTTTGCTTTTGATCGGGTTCCGCCTCCGGGAAATTGCCTTTTCAGATCGCCGTATGCCGAAGTCGCCCCAATGGCATTGGTCTTGGATGCTTCGCGTAACGATCGGTAAAACGATAATGAATTATTGTAGATATCGGTACCCAACAGCAAATTGGTATCCAACATCGATTGTCGTAAGACATTCATCCGTTCGATGCGCGGATTGAGCATACGATGCGCTTCCAAATCGGCCGCATGTTCGCCCATGTTAATGTACGAAGGCACCAATTGAGGCATTTGTTGCATGTAGTCGTAAACCTTATCGACCCACACTTCCATATCATACGCTACCCGACCGTACTGTTGCCGTTGTTTGGGCGTCAAATCGACGGCTTTATCTTTCATGATGTTTTCGATTTTCGACATGGCGGCATCCAAACGCGCTAATTCGTCGGAAGAAAAATTTACGGAAATTAAATTGTCTAATGCCATGGTTTTGTGTGTTAAAATGATAAATAATTGCTATTTTGATTGCATGATTACTTTTTTATACAACGCCCACATTTGGGGATTGCCTATAGGAGAACCAACTAACAATACTTTATTGTTTTGATCCAATAAAAATGTTCGATAAGGAGCCTTAGGAAATTTATTCAACTTGAAAAAATCATTATTACGATCATAAATAATAGGATGGTTAAATTCATCTATGATTAATTCATATCCGAATCGTTTATAATTTGTAGAATATACAGCAAATAAAAAACTTACTTTCATACAATTTTGATTACATGAATCCATTAACGTCTTCCATTGGGATAGTCCAAGTTGACAACTTGTACAACCAACTGAATCAACATAAGTTAATATCTTATATGGTTTATCCCATAAGTCGGAGCATAACGTATCACGTCCCATAATCTTGTATTCCATCTTTTCGGGAAGAATAATTTCTTTTCCCCGCCATTCTTTAATGATTTTTACGGTATCTTTTGATGGGGATGATCGGCAAGACAATAATATAAATGCAAAAAGCAAAAACTCTAAAATTAATAATTTCATATTTTTTAATCTGTAACGATGTACATGTTCAATCTTAGACCATGTTTCATTACCATACATGGTTGTTTACTTAGTTACAATAGACATACCGGCTTTTCCGTCAACCATACGATTAATGGATATATCTATTATATCAACGGGATTTATGTCATTCCACTCATCTTCGAGCAACGATTTACCGTCAACTATGATTTCCCCGAATTCATTGGTTCTATTCCCTTTTCCTTTTGGTAAACTCGGAAATAATTCCACATCCCGAACCTCTTTACCGGCAATGATGATACTTTGCCAAACATATCCGGTTTTTTTGAAACGAACTTTTGATCCTTTTTTTACCGTAATTTGGTATTTTCCGACAATATCGTTCTTAACCCCGATGGTATCTCCATCGACAAATATTCGTACGTTTTGTAAGGGCTCTTTGGTGTCGCCCTCTTTAATGATACCTTTACATAAAAACGTGTCCTGTCCGAAACAGGGTGGTACTCGAAATAAAATACAATAAATTGTTAATCCAAGAATAAATAATCCATGTTTCCTTTTCATATCCATTATTTATAAATTTTTTGGTAAAAAAGTGTACTTATAAACCTACCATATTTAAAAATCAAAATTTGGTTATCAATTATTATATCTCAAATGTTATGAACCCCCATTCTCCGCTATTACTTTCAAAGGTGGCGTATATTTTATTCATTTCTTCGTCAATGCAAAAAGTTTGAATCTCTTTATCTGTTTTCAATGTTTTTATATGGCTTCCCGACCAGTCAAAAATCATGATTTTATTTCCTTTATCTGTTCTTTGATGATTTTCGGAATAGGTCTTTCCATTATAAAGCATATAACAGTATTTATCAGCACCGTACGCCCATGTATAGTTAATAATGCATTTATCGTCAATAATCAATTGTTTCGCATATTGAACTTTGGCATCTGCCGATTCATATCTTTTCAATAACAAAATTGTATCGTTTTTCACCTCATAAAATTCCAAATTGTCACAATATAAACTCCCCATAGCAAATCGATTTTTATCGGGAGCGGCACAACAAAAACCCTGATATATAATATAGCGTGATATTTGATCCATTTCATCGCCGCGAAATGGATATTTCCCGGTTGCTTGAAGCATCTTACCTTCCTTATCATAAAGATGAAATCGACCTTTTTCAAAAAAACCGATACCCACGTAATAATCCCGCATTTTTTGCATTCGATCCGGCTTCCCTTGAAAAATAATTTTATTCTGCATTTTCATTTCGGATACATCAAATGTGTTTAAACACCCGGTCTGACGTTGAAAGACAGATATTTCATTTTTTTGGGGAAAAGCCAATAAATCTATCGGAACAATCACTTCGTCAGGACCCTTTCCCTCTGAAACGGCACGATTGATGCAATGGTTGTTCTTCAAATCAAAAACGGTTATCGTTTTTCCCTCATATCGATCATAAAACAGAAGTAACGTATCCATATTTGTTATGCTGTATGGACGGCCAATAAAACAATCCACAAAAATCGATTCTCCGATGATTTCTTGCATATTTTGTGTTAAGTCATACGATTTTTTAAGATTACATGAACTTAA
>JAVBNP010000142.1:0-7124 GCA_031551455.1 Bacteroidales bacterium
GGCTCACGCTTGAAGCGAGACTGAAACAAGCATTGTTCAAAAACGGAGAATTCATGGATGAATTAATTTATTCAAAATTAAAAGATTGATATGAATGCCGACGGGTAAGCGCAAAAAAGCAAGAATTGTCCGTACGTGACTTTAATTTGGCATGCGATTGGATAAAGAAAATGATAAAACTGCAAGAAAATGATTAAAAAATTATCGCATAGAACCGTTAAAAAGGAAGATTTCGAGACAATTTGCACGTTTCCGCAAAATGCAGAAGAATTATTCTTTATGTTTCCGAAAGCGGAATATCCATTAACGTCGGATCAATTGGCTGCTGCCGTCGAAAATCGATTCGATTCGACGGTAATTTTACGAGGCGAAGAAATCGTCGGATTCGCCAATTTTTATGAAGTAAAGGAAAATCAACATTGCTCCGTCGGAAATGTCATCGTCAATACAAAGTTTCGGAATCAAGGAATCGGTGAATATTTAATTAATACCATGGAGCGCATCGGGACGGAAAAATACCGGGTATCCGAATTTCATCTTTCCTACTTCAATACCAATACCAAAGGAATTTTATTGTACTCGAAACTGGGATATAAACCTTATGAAATCGAGAGATGGTTAAGTAAGGAAAATGAATCGATCGCATTGATAAAAATGAAACGAATCGTATGAATTTTGTCCGACACCGACGGACACGTTGCGGAAATATTCTTCGAAAGCGAAAATAGAAACAGGAAAAACATGAATGAGAAAATAAAACCGGAACTTCGGAAAAAGAGACACAAACATCGTTCGTTTCGTCGATATATCCGAGCTTTTGAAGAAGTCGGGACGTTTTCTATAATTACAAAACTCGTAAAACATCAATCATGATCGAAATCCGAAAATTAACAATAGATGACTTGGGAGGCTTGATCAACTTGTTGGAGCAATTATGGCCGGACAAACCGATTGACTCCGATGCGGTGAAAAGGGTGATCGAAAAAGGATTCAACAACGATTATCAACTGTATATTTGTGCAATCGATAAAGAAAAATTGATCGGATACTGCTCCCTGACCATTAAAAATAATTTATGGATGACGGCAAATCTCGGGAATGTCGATGAATTGGTAGTTGACGGGGAATACAGAAAGCGGGGAATCGGCAAATTGCTGATGAACGAAATTGAACAAATTGCTAAAAGCCATGACTATAAACGATTGGAACTGGACAGTGCATTCCACAGAACGCAAGCACATGAATTTTACGAACGGTCGGGGTTTGAAAAACGAGCATATTTGTTTACAAAAGAGATATAAATTCGAGAAAATTAAAACGAATAAGCATGGAATTGGAATCAAAAAGATTACTATTGAGAGAAGTAACCCCGGATGATACGGAAAACATTCACAGGCTTTATTCATTATCCGAAATCGATGAATACAACACGCTCGGGATTCCGAAAAATATCGAGGAAACCGAAAAAATCGTTTGTTCAATGATTGAAGCACAAAAATCGGAGAACAGAAAGTCGTATTCTTGGAAAATTGTCAAGAAGGATTCCGGTGAATTCATCGGTATGGCAGGCATGACTTTATCGGCCAACAGGTTTAAACTCGGAGAGATTTATTATGAATTGCTTCCCTCGCAATGGGACCGGGGGTATGCCACCGAAACGGCAAAAACCTTGATAAAGTCCGGATTTGAAAATTTCCGGCTTCATAAAGTTGAAGCGGGAGTGGCAACGGAAAATTTACGGTCGATCAAGGTTTTGGAAAAAGCGGGAATGACAAGAGAAGGCTTAAGGAGAAAGATACTTCCGATCAGAGGAGAGTGGAAAGACAACTACCATTATGCAATCGTGAAAGACGATCCGAGAGACTACTGAAAGTACACCGGATTTTAAAACAATCATCAATCAAAATCAAAAATTGACAATCATTTAGAATTATGGCAACAATTGTAAAAGCAAATCAAAGAGAATTTAAAGAAGAACCGAATAAAATCGACAATTTCAGATTATTCTCCGATGTATCCATAAAACAAAAGGGAATAAAATCTCAAAATTTGAACTTCGATTTACGACAACTGAATCCGGACCAATATTCCGCTCCGTATCATTTTCACAGATATGCGGAAGAACTGTTTATGATCATTTTCGGGGCTGCAACTCTGAGAACCCCGAACGGCTTGGAAGTCGTTACCGCCGGAGATTTGATGTTTTTCGAGATGGGCAAAACGGGAGCGCATCAATTGTATAACCATACATCGGAAGTCTGTGTTTACTTGGATGTAAGAACGTATATCGGACACGATGTGTGCGAATATCCCGACTCGAACAAATTACTGATCGCTCCGGAATTCGAAGTATTCGATAAAAATGCGAAATTGAACTATTTTAAAGGAGAGGAAAATATTCGAGACAAATGGAAACAAATCGAAAATACAAAAAAATAACACGTTCGTCGGGATTATTGAACAATGTGTAATTGCTGCTTAATCATGATGACATTTTGGCGTATTTTTATTGATAAATTGCTTATTGAATCGAACCATAACATCGGCTCAATTCTATTTTTCGTACCATACCGACAATACCGGTGTTTTTTCGGTTATTATTCGGAATATTAATTATTTTTGTCGAGAAATCCCGTCTCTGACGAGAGGCTCCGGCAACTTAAAAATGAACCCCTCAGATAGTCGATGTATCGGAATAAATAACATCCGGAGGGATCGGAAAGGACGGGAATCGGAAAATATTTATCTTTGATCGATTCGGAATCACCTTATCTGCATATAGAATACAATGATGAGGTGTACGTTTGTTGCGGGCATATTCGATCAATGTTTCGGAATCGAGAAATATCGTAATTTGCAATTTGCACGGAAAATGACCGGAATCGTTGAGCACTGACAGGCCAAGCGGAAAAATTCGACAATTCGCAATATTTTGAATATGTAATGCGATTATATCACGGGAACAGAAAATAAACACATTTCATTTCAAGGATTGCAATAAATTCGCCAAAAGGAAGCACACACGAATCATGCTTATAAAAAATACTAAACCGTAAAACATGGAAACATTTTTTGCGTCACCGGAACGCAATGACAGAGAGACTATTCAAAACGAATACGAGAGAGTAGACTGTGTTGAATACGCGCGACAAATCATGAATGCCATGCCTTGTTTGAGCGTTATTCTCAACAGCAATCGACAAATCATTTATGCCAATGAAGCGTTGACATCGCTGCTGGGCCTCGACGGTATGCTCGAAACATTGGGATTGCGTCCCGGTGAATTGGTTTCATGCATCCATTCGTGTGTCATGCCCGGAGGATGCGGAACAGCAGAAGCTTGTCGAAATTGCGGCGCCGTAAATACTATTCTCAAATGTTTGAAAACACATAAGTCCGAAGCGGGTGAATGTCGCATTACATCCGTCCTCGAAGGACAACTGCTTTCGTTCGAATTTAAAGTTACCTGCTCGCCTTTCTTTCTCGATGAGGATTATTTTGTGATCATGACCTTGACGGATATCAGCGGAGAAAAACGCAGAAAACTCTTGGAAAGAACTTTTCTGCACGATTTGACCAACCAAACGGGAAATCTGCATGGTTTGGCTTTTATGATCAAGCAGGCCGACGCCGGTGGTGAATTGGGCGAATTGACGAATATTCTGAGCACCGTCAGCAGTACAATTAATGACGAAATCGTTTCGTACCGTCAGTTGATTTCCGCCGAAAACAATCAGTTGCCGGTAAACCTTATTGAGGTAAACGTTCGCGAAGCAATCGACACGGCCGTTCGATCGGCGCGTTTTCACGATGTATCGCGCGACAAGGAAATAGCAATCACTCCTCCGATCCCCAACGTATCCTTAAAAACGGACCCTGCTTTGTTGCAACGTATTTTGCTCAACATGCTGAAAAATGCATTGGAGGCGACTCCTTCATTAGGTATTATTGACATAGGATGTGATCTCCGGGATGATCATACGATTACTTTTCATGTCCAAAATGCCGGTGTCATACCCGATCACGTTAAAACCCAAATATTTCAACGATCATTCTCGACCAAAGAAGAAGGACGCGGGATCGGGACATACAGCATGAAGTTGCTGGGTGAACGTTATTTGAAAGGGAAAGTAGGATTCGAGAGCACCGCGGAAACGGGAACACGTTTTTACATTACGTTGCCGAGTTTCCAAATCTATTAAACCTACGGCGTGAAAATCATCGGGTTAACTTGTAACTAACGATATGGGGTTATTTTCGGTAGCGTCAACGATATTTTGTCGGTACGCGAAAATCAAATCCGGAGGTTTCCGCAGAAACATCTTGTCATTGACACAACATTGATGCGAATCGGCTCCGATTCGCATTTTTTATTTATCGAAAATATTTTACGCCGCAATAAAAATGTCCGTTTTTTACACCTTTGACAACCAACAATACCGGTATTTTTGCATGGTTAAAAATGGATCAATTTCAAGTCATACAACCTTCCGTATTGCTTGCTCCGTATGTAAAGCAATACTGGTTCGTAACGATGGAGAATGTCGTGCGAAGTTCGCAACGTCTTGTTCCGATGGGTTGTGCGGCATTGAGTTTTCATCGGGGCAATCGCACCTATTCGTCACTTGATGGCGATTATTTGCCTCAATCGCATTTTTACGGTATAACAATAAAGTATACCGATCTTGTTTTTTCGGGATATATTGACTTTATCTGTATCGTTTTCCGACCGGCGGGAGCCAAAGCGTTTTTCAAAATACCCCTCGGCGAATTGAATAACGGCTATGCTCCGGTTGATGCCCTAAGTGATCCGGAATTATGTAAACTTGAACAACGGCTGAACGATACGAGGGATAATTTGACGAGCATCGGACTTATCGAGCAATTTTTGCTCCGTCGCATTTATCGACTCGACGAATATGACAACAAACGAATAAATGCCGTAATAAACGCCATCCTCGAAGGCGAAACCGATGTCGACCGATTGGCTGATACGGCATGCCTCGGTTACAAACAATTCAAACGCGTTTTTATCGAGAATATCGGAGCAAAGCCGAAAGATTTTCTGCAAATCGTACGTTTTCAAAAATTACATCATTTATTGCAACGGCATACCGATATGACGATAGAGCAATTGGCTTATGAATGCGATTATTACGATAAATCACACTTGATAAAGGACTTGAAGGATTTTTCCGGATTTACGCCTACCGAACTTCTTGAAGCTTGCGACCCAATATATTCCAATTATCACGCGTTTTTCCGTTCGGCTTTTATCGACCTTCCTTCAGAATAACAAAATGTATTTCGCTCGTACTTTTCCTTGTATGTCATTGTTTTAACCTTTTTTATCAACATAAAATTAAGAATCATTATGAAAATTTTGATTTACGGAGCAGGAGTAATCGGCTGTACATATGCTTGGCAATTAGCCGAAGCGGGACATGATATCAGCGTCTTGGTCAGAAAAAACAAGAAACAATCCATCGAAGAGGCCGGTATCAACATCCGGTGCACCGATTTCAGAAACGACAAGAAAACCGTCGAAAACATAGTTTTTCGCCCCAAAGTAACGGATACCCTTTTACCGGATAATGACTTTGAGTACATCATTGTTACGACAAATAACCTCCGGTTGGACGAAGTATTGCCAGTTTTAAAAGAATCGGCGGGAAAAGCACACATTCTCTTCTTTCAGAATATGTGGTACGATGATTTTGAGAAAATAGGAAACTATTTACCTTCCGAACGATATTTCTTCGGTTTTCCTTTTATGGCGGGAGGAGGACGGGACGAAAACGGAATCAATGCCGTTATTTCAGGCTCCAAATATTCAAAAACAATGCTCGGTGAAGTAAACGGCGAAGTAACTCCCCGAGCACGAAAAATAGCGGATGCGATGGCCGAAGCGAACATGAAACCGTTTATTTCCGATCAAATCGCAACATGGCTTATTCCTCATTGTGCATTTATTGTCGGATTTTCGGCCGGAATTATCAAAGCGGGAGGCACCACGGAAGCATTTATCAATAATTCGAAAATCGTTAAAGAAGCCGTAATGTCCGTCAGAGACGGTTTTCATGTTTGCTCGAAAATGGGAATCAATCCCAAGAAGGAAAAAGTAAATAAATTGTACTATCTGCCTTTGTTTATCTGCATCCCGATCGTAAAAAAGATTTTCGGCGATGTTGCGATGCAAGCCATGTTTGACGGATATTTGAAAAACTCAACCGACGAGGTCAAAAAGATCATGGACGATATAATTAACTGCGGTAAAACACATCACATAAAAATGCCGTACTTGACAAGCTTGCAAGAGGAAATCGAAAATCGATAATTTGATACATTCAATTATAATTTTTACTTTAGTCCCGAAGAAACACTGTTGAGTAACAGTTACAATGACGCCAAACCGGCGGGGAATAAAGCAAAAACAATGACGGAATTAAAACCTTTTAAAGAAGATGATTTTGAAAAACTGATTTCGTGGGTCGACAGTAAAGAATTGTTAATTCAATTTGCCGGATTTATTTTTACATATCCGCTAACCGAAGAACAGCTTGCTGCGTACATATTCGATAATAAACGCCATGCATTTAAAGTGATCGACCCGGAAGCCAATGAAACCATAGGGCATGCCGAAATCTATTTAACGGAACCCAAAACGGCACTTCTGTGCAGAATATTGATCGGCAGTCAAAAACATCGAGGAAAAGGAATCGGCCAACAAATAATGTATCAATTGATTGCTTATTCGTTCGAGAGACTTAACGTTAAAATAGCAGAACTCAATGTGTTTGATTGGAATATCTCCGCAATTAAATGTTACGAAAAAGTCGGATTTAAAATAAATCCCGATAAAGTAAAAACGGCAGAAGTAAACGGAGCCGTTTGGACCGCAATCAACATGACACTGCGGAAAGAAAACCGGAAAGATTTGTAAGGTTATGTTAAATAAAAGTTCGGCAAATCGTTACAATTATAAAAGACAAGTCCGATTCGGTTAAAACCTCAAGTGTTTTACCGAACTGCCGTTTCGTTTGATGAGTTTCAACGCTTCGATCCCGGCTTTCAAATGTACGTCAACAAATTTAAGTGTCACCTCCTTGTCGCTTTCGGCGGTT
>JAVBNP010000148.1:0-33575 GCA_031551455.1 Bacteroidales bacterium
TTTTCAATACCGTCGTTTTTCCCAATCGGATATAATTCAACAACGGACGAGTTGACGGGCAAGTGTAACTGCACGAACCGCATTCGATGCAATCGGTCACGCGTTCCTCTTCGGCGCGATCGAACATTTGCTGTTCGGCCAACGGCATTAACAAGAAAGGCTCCAAACCCATCGGACAAACGGAAACGCACTTGGCGCAACGAATACATGCACGGGTCGGTTTGCGTTTTGCTTCTTTTTCGTCAATCAACAGAATGCCCGAACAACCTTTGGTAGTCGGAATATCGGTAACGCCGACGGCTTTGCCCATCATCGGGCCGCCGCTGATGATTTTTCCGACGGTTTCGGGCATACCGCCCGCCGCTTCAATCAGGTTGTTCACCGATGTGCCGATACGCACTTTGTAATTCGACGGGTGCGCCAAGCCTTTTCCCGTGACGGTTACCAAACGCTCCATCAAGGGCTTGTTTTTTTGTACCGCTTCATATACGGCGAAAACCGTGGCAATATTGAACGGCACCACACCCACGTCGACGGGAATTTTGCCCGAAGGCACTTCGCGCCCCGTGACGGCTTTAATCAATTGTTTTTCGCCGCCTTGCGGATATTTCACTTTCAATGCGCAAACCTCTATGCCTTTGTGTGCTGTCACATGTTTTTGCAGGTTTGCAATCGCATCGGGCTTGTTATTTTCCACGCCTACAATGGCTTTATCCACTTTCAAGGCTTTCATCAGAATGCTGATTCCCACCATGATTTCGGCGCCTTTTTCGAGCATCAGTCGGTGGTCGCAAGTCAGGTAAGGCTCACATTCCACGCCGTTGATCACGATCATTTCGGCCTTTTTGCCCGGCGGAACGGAAAGTTTGACATGCGCCGGAAAAGTGGCTCCGCCCAAACCGACAATACCTGCCGCAGTAATTTTGCGGACGATTTCTTCGGTCGTGTCCGTGATTTCGGTTTTCAGTGTCTCGGACGTATCGATGCCTTCTTCCCATTCGTCGCCTTCCACGGTAATTTGCACCGCGGGGCGCTTATATCCCGATGCATCGAGAAATGTATCCACTTTTTTTACCGTACCCGACACCGACGAATGAACGTTGGCCGACACAAACCCCGTGCTTTCGGCAATTACTTGACCCGTCTTTACCTTATCGCCGACTTTCACTTTAATGCCGGCCGGCGCGCCGATGTGTTGCGATAACGGGATGATCACCGTTTCGGGAAGCGGCAGCGTTTCGACGGATTTTCCCGCACTGAATTTATTCTCGGGCGGATGTACGCCTCCTTTTGGAAATGTCTTCAACATGTTGGGTTTTCGATTTTCTGTTTTCGATCGATTTTTATTATTCCACGGAAACACCGATCATTACCGTTGTTGCCGATATGTTGTTCCACACGGAATGCGGAACATTCCCGGGAACCAAATATGATTCGTTTTCTTTTACAATCACCTCCTTATCGCCCATGATGATCTTTGCTTCGCCTTGCGTTACAATGAAAAGATGATTGTGCCGGTGCGTATGCGCTTCCGTCGGGCCGCCTCCGTTCGGCTCCAAATATGCGACGGAACCGTCGATTATCCTGCCGACATCGCCGAAAAGCTTCTTTGCTCGGAAATTAACATGGTTCGGCGGAGTTTTGAAATCTTGCGATGGCATGATATTCAATATATTTCTCTTATCAATCGGTCAATTGCGTTATGCTTCCACCGGTGCAGTCGGTTCTTTGGGCGCCGTTTCCTTTTCGGGAGCGGGCGGTGTCACCTTTCGCGGCGGAAAATTCAATTCGAGTATGGAATTGGTGGGGCATTCGGGCGGACACTTGCGGCACATTTTGCAAGCTTTGGAGTCGATATATGCCAAATTATTTTCCATCTTGATGGCATCGTAAGCGCATACCTTGAAACATTTGGAACATCCGATGCAAGCCACCGCGCAATATTTTTTGGCGATGCCGCCTTTGTCCTTGTTGACGCACGAAACGAAAATCTTCCGATCTTTCTTGTCCTTATGACGCAATTCGATGATGTTGCGCGGACAGGCTTTCACGCATGCGCCGCAAGCCGTGCAATTGGCGTCGTTCACTACCGGAAGTCCTGTTTCGGGATTCATCGCCAACGCGTCGAATTTGCAGGACACGGCACAATCGCCGCAGCCGAGGCAACCGTACGGACAATCGGTGTCGCCCGCGTAAAGCGCATGTTCAATAACGCACGACGATGCTCCGTCGTATATGTTTGTACGCGGCCGATGCTCGAACGAACCGCTGCATTGAACCACTGCCACCAACGGGTCTTTGGCGTCGACAACTTTACCCAATATTTGGGCAACCGTCGTCATCACGTTGTTTCCGCCTACGGGACAGAATAACGACGAAATGTCGTCGGCTTTGACCAATGCTTCGGCAAAATTGCGACAACCCGCGTAACCGCATCCGCCGCAATTGGCGGCAGGAAGAGCGTCGGCAACCGTGTCGATGCGAGGGTCTTCGTATACTTTAAATTTCTGTGCCACAAAATATAAAATGACGGCCGACACAACGCCGATAGCTACCAATACAATGATCGTAAACAGTATAATGTTCATGCAATCAACAGTTTTTAATTAATTTTCTTCACCGTGAACCCGAAAGTTTTCTCAATTTTACGATGAAATAGTTTTATCGCTAAATAATATGGTATCAATATGAGTAAGGAAGCCAAGCCGCTTGCCAATTCGTTGCCGGTTAATTGATATGCCGTCAGCAAAGTGATCAATACGACAAAGAAAGGGAGAATGTAGCCGAGAAACAATGCCCGAAAACCCAACGATTGTTGCATCAACACTTTTACCCTTTCCCCGGAAACAAAATCGCCCGAAAAACCTTCGATTCGGATATCCTTATCTTGATTTTCGGACGGCATGCAGTGACTTTTAGCCGCACAACCGGCACACGCAGATGACGCGACGATTCGAACAATCATCGTATTGCCCGAAATCGATGCAACGGTTCCCTCATGTTCGATTTGTTCTTTCATCCCGTTTCGAGTCATTTAAAAGGCAAAAATAAGGAAGATATTTAAAAAACAAAATATCGACGGCTGATCAAAAGGATGTACACACCTTGTTGTGCTTACCGGACAAAGGATTTAAAAATAACGAAAATCTTGCTTTATGCTTATTCGGATAATTCGGAAGTTAACATTGCATCAATATTCACGTGATCGGCAACACGACTCCTAAAGTTCGTTATTCGATGAAACGTCAAATAATTGGCATCATGATTATTGTTCGCTCCGCCGGATTCGTCGGCAAAAGCCGTTCTCGAAAGAAAGATGATGTCGTCGCCGTCGAATACCCAATCGACATATTGAAAACCGTGATATTTTACTTCGGGATGTTGCAACAATATTGTATGTATTTGCCATGTTTTTAAATCTTTCGAACTCGACAATGCTTGAACGTTTCGAACGCCCGCGGGATTCACCTCCTTAAATCGGGGCTCGACAATATTGGATATGGTCCAATACAACTTTGTCTTCGCATCGTACCGGATCGTGAACTTTTTTGCTCCGCCCGGAAATTTAACGAATCCCGTTTGCGGATTGAATGTCGCTTTCTTCCCCGATTTGTCGATCTCGACAACGGCAGCGTATTCCTCCGATCCGTGGGGCGCATCTACTCGCAGTATGTCCAACATTTTTCCGTCGAGGCCGACAACTGCATTTCCTTCGAGCCATGCTCTGAATTTTCCACCGAGATAAGACGGATCATACATTATATAATTGGTTTTTCGCCAACTTTTAGCCTTCAGCAAATCGGAATTTACGGGCGCCGAAATCATCATGGCGCTGTACCGTTCGCCCCATTGGATCGACGGAGCCGTGGCATATTCGACGCCCCTCCATATTCGCCCGTTATGGATAACCATCGGCATGGGAGCCGTATGGTATTCTCCTTCCAAGATCAATCCGTTTTCGCCGTTATACGGGTTGGTCCAAGTTTCCCCGTCGTCCGTCGACTTTCTGATGACCAGATTTCCATGATGTTTGTTGGTTCCCATGTTGTACAAAACATTATTGTGAACAAACAAATTCGACCAAAATAAACCATTAATAACCGATATTTCCTTCCAAGTTAAGCCTTTATCGGAAGAACGAAAGATTTTGGTCACGGCGCTTTGAAATTCGCTCGATTTGGGCCCGAATTCGTCGTGCGAAGCCACATAATTCCCGTTCGGCAAAATACAAATGCTCGGAGAACCGATGTATTTTCCGGTAGTTTTCGGGAGATGATCGACAACGATTCCGGGCGGTGTGTCCTGCGCGCGGCAAAATACCGAAATCAACGCAAAGGAAAGGTAAAGTATAAATCTCATAATGTGTTTATTTACGAATAAATGACTTTTATAAAATATCAACCGACGAAAATGATTGTATCAAGATAAAACGTAAAAATAATAAAAATAAAATGTCACATGAAATTTATGTTACGATGAGTGTACTTCAAATTGTTGTGCCAAGTATTCTATTGGGTTTCGAAAACCCGATAGGATTTGCCAAATATAAGACCTGTCAGGTTTCAAAAACCTAATAGGTCTGCCCAAAAAAGCGATACCTTGAAATGTGCCCTTACCGATGGCACGAAATCATCTTTCGAACATTCCTTCTATCTTTGCAAAAACAATCAACCATGCGTCAATTATTTTCGATTTTTTTCTTGTTTTTTCTTTTAATAATGATACGTGCGCAAGAGCCGTTATACGTATCAACCGATGAAAGCGTACGATTGACTTCTGACGGAGCATCGCATTTTGCTTCGCTGGCACTCAAATGCATTGTTCGGGAGTTTCCGAACAAAACGGGACATGTGCAAATCGATTCGGCGGATGCTCTGCAACCTTCGGATTATCATCCCGCATTCTACGGCTGTTTTGATTGGCATTCGGCCGTGCACGGGCATTGGATGCTCGTCAAGTTGTTGCGGGAATTCCCGGATATGCCGCAAGCGTTGATTATTCGCGAAGCCGTCAACAAAAACATTACGCCGGAAAATATCCGATACGAAACGGCTTATTTCGAGCGGGAACAAAACAAATCATTCGAACGAACCTACGGATGGGCGTGGCTGCTTAAACTTACGGAAGAATTGTATACTTGGAACGATCCGGATGCCCGAAGGTGGTACGCGGCCGTTCGACCGTTGGCCGATCGCATTTCGCGCATGTATATCGACTTTTTACCGAAACAAACTTTTCCGAATCGCACGGGAGAACACCCCAATACGGCCTTCGGACTTTCGTTGGCCGCAGACTATGCTTCAACGGTTAACGATACGGCGCTGATGAGGGTCATAAACGAACGAAGTAAAAGATACTATACAGCCGATGTCGGTTGTCCGGCAGGGTGGGAGCCGGGTGGTACGGATTTCCTGTCGCCTTGCTTATCCGAAGCCGAGTTGATGGCAAAAATATTACCCGCAAACGATTATCGTAAATGGTTACATGCTTTTTTGCCCAAGCTGAAAGCGGGACAACCCGCAATTCTGTTCACTCCGGCAACGGTAAGCGATCGTTCGGACGGAAAATTGGTTCACTTGGACGGGCTGAATCTCAGTCGCGCATGGTGTTTCATGAACATAGCCCGAGCAACGGACGATGCCGGATTGCAAAAACGGTTACGTGCTGCGGCAATGCAACAATTAAGTGTAACCGTACCGAAAATAGCCGACGGCGATTATGCCGGCGAACATTGGTTGGCAAGTTTTGCGGTATACGCTTTATTTTCGGGACAATAACCGCTTATTCGAACGTCACTTGTCCGAAAAATTCGGGACGATGAAAATCCGGTTTGTCTGTCTTTATGGGATTCCAACTCAAAAAATGAGGTTCGGGAAGATTGTCTCCGCATTTGTAAAAATTGGCGCGAACCGTTTTTCCTTCAGGTGAAAATCCTGGATGTTTATAAAAACAAGCGTAGGGAATAACCAAAGATATATCCCATGTCACGTTGCCTTCCCGATCCCGTAAATCGGTTTTGTTCAAGCTCGGGAAACGGCTTGTTTTTCCGACGATGTCAAGTGGAGCGGCTTCCCGACCGACACGCGACAATCCGGTTGCCAAAAGACATACACCGATGCAATTAAATTCGAAATTGTAGTAAATTCCGTCGGCGGCAGGTGAAATAAAAAATTCGACACAGGAATCTTTCCATACCTCTCCGTTATCGGCGGTTGCCACTGCACGAACATGTTTTTCGGTTACCCGATATTGCAGCAGAAATTCCGAATCGCCATACCCTATGCGAAATTGCACCGAAGGTCGGTAATCGTATTCCTCCGGCCAGTTTACTGTATCGATATCGTTCCACGGAACGGATTCCAACCGATGGGAAATTTCTTCCCGAGACAACGGAGCGGTTGTGTTGCATTTTTTTACGATTAAATTTTTCATGATGTTCAAAGGATTTATGGATTCGATTTAACTTTTTAAGTTGGCGGGGCATCAAAAATGCAAGTCAAATTATTTTTGACAAATAAACAAAATTTCGTGATGAAAAAATAACCAAATGATAATTTCCGGCATTACATTTGCCGAGTAAACGATAATTTAATAATTTTAATACATGATTACGGGTTTAATTATCGGTTTTATCATATATAAAGTATTCGGAAAAGGAAATCCTTTTAAACGGGAAGGAGTTAAGGTTCCCGTAATTGACGATAAAGGCGTTAAGCCGACATTGAAATAAATCTCGTTCCGAGATTTTAAGCGACAAGAATTATTGACACGTTCTTGTCGCCGTATTTTTGAGAAATACTGCTTCCCGAAAAATTATTTCGTTATTGTTCGCGTTGAATTGATGTTCAACAATGTTGTTTTGTGTTTTATCGACAAATTGTCGTTAAGTACGCTTATGCAATAATTGACGTTTTGATTCGATTATCAATATTTAAACGGTTTCGGTAATCTGCATATCTTTTGTCGGTATGGGAGAAAATTATCGATATATTTGCGTTGACTTTAATCTTTTGAAAAATCGGTCATAATATCTTAAATGAAATACAACGACAATAAACAAGAAAAAATGAAATCGATAACAACGTATTTTTTATCGGCGATCATTGCGGTTCTTTTCGCCTGTAATCGCACACCGGTCGATTTACGGACGGTGAATTTGACGTGTGAACAAAACGATATTCCTTCGGGTATTGAAACACTTTCGCCCGCTTTGGCTTGGCAGATAACCTCCGACGGACGAGACGTGCTTCAAACGGCTTATCGTATATTGGTTGCCTCCGATCCGAAGCAACTGGAAGCGGACAAAGGCGATGTATGGGATTCCGGCAAAGTATCTTCCGACAATTCCATACAGGTATTTTATGAAGGAAGCCCGTTGCAATCGGCCCAAACCTACTATTGGAAGGTAAAAGTTTGGGACAATCACGGTAACGAATCCGAATGGAGCAGTCCCGCAAGTTGGCAAATGGGATTGATCGAGAAAAAAGATTGGAGCAATGCCGAATGGATAGCCCTGCAGGAATTACCTGCCGACAAACGCATAGTACCCGGCATTCACGGGGAAGGAGATGCCCGTCTCGGCGATATGAAAGACATACTTCCTTGGTTTCGTCGCGAATTTACGGTGGATAAACCGTTGAAACGAGCCACCGCTTTTATATCCGGTTTGGGACATTTCGAAATGAGCTTGAACGGGAAAAAGGTCGGCGATCAATTCCTTGATCCCGGATGGACCGATTACGAAGAATATGCGTTGTATGTTACGTTTGATGTTACAACTTGTTTAAATCAAGGCGGTAATGCTTGCGGAATCATGCTCGGAAACGGATTTTACCACACACCGCACGAACGTTACCTGAAATGCGTCGTATCTCATGGTTATCCGAAAACTATTTGCAAAATATTGCTCGAATATGCCGACGGCAGCACGGCCGAAATCGTAACCGACGAATCGTGGAAAGTATCGCCTTCGCCCGTTACTTTTTCAAGCATATACGGCGGAGAAGATTACGATGCCCGTTTGTATCGCGCCGGTTGGGACAAACCGGGATTCAACGACGGCGAATGGAAAAAACCGTTGAAAGTATCCGGGCCGTCGTTGCGTTCGCAAACGGCCACACCGCTCAAGGTGATGGAAACCATCGAGCCTCAACGTGTTTTCCGATCAAAAAAAGGCGATTGGGTGTATGATCTCGGACAAAATGCATCAGGTATCATTCGCCTAAACGTCAAAGCCGCCAAAGGAAAAACTTTCCGTATTTGGCCGGGAGAACTGATCGATGACGACAGTATTATTACGCAACGTGCTTCGGGCTATCCGTTTTGGTTCGGATACACAGCCGGGGGAAGTAACGAGGAAACTTGGCAACCGCAATTCACGTATTACGGATTTCGCTATTTGATGCTCGAAGGCGCGGTTCCCGAAGGCAAACCCAATCCGAAAGGATTACCCGTGGTCACTTCCGTTGCGGGATTGCATACGCGCAATGCCGCACCCGAAGTCGGAACATTTACCTGCTCCAACGAGTTGTTCAATCGAATATATCGATTAATCGATTGGTCCGTGCGCAGCAACATGGCAAGTGTGCTTACGGATTGTCCGCATCGCGAAAAGCTCGGTTGGCTCGAAGTAGCACATTTGATGGGAAATTCCATTCGTTACACGTACAACATCAACCGCATGTACAACAAAGTAATTGACGATATGCGCACGGCACAACTTACCGACGGCTTGGTTCCTGACATTGCACCCGAAATCGTTGTTTTCTGGGGCGGTTTTCGCGATTCTCCCGAATGGGGCAGCGCATACGTGATACTTCCGTGGTATTTGTATCAATGGTATGGCGATAAACGACCGATACAGGATAATTACCAAGGCATGAAACGTTATGTGAAATATCTGACTTCAAAAGCCGACAATCACATCGTATCGCACGGGTTGGGCGACTGGTTCGATCTCGGCCCGAATACGCCCGGCGAATCGCAATTAACCTCCAAAGGGCTTACCGCCACGGCGATTTATTATTACGATGTAAGCATTATGAAACAAGCGGCAAAATTGTTGGGTAACACCGATGATGAAACCTATTTCACTAAGCTGTCAAACGATATAAAAGAAGCATTTAACCGTAAATTTTTCAATGCGGAAACCAAGCAATACGACCGCGGCAGTCAAACGGCCAATTCAATGGCCTTGTATATGGAATTGGTTGAACCGCAATATCGTCAAGCCGTTTTCGAAAATATTCTCAACGATTTAAAAGATCGGAATTACTCCCAAACCCCGGGCGACGTTGGTTTTCGTTACTTCTTGCGCGTGTTGGAAAGCGAGGGTGCATCAGAAACTATTTTCACCATCAACAATCGCGATGATGTTCCCGGTTACGGATTTCAATTGGCCAAAGGAGCGACGGCGCTCACCGAATCGTGGGCGGCATTGCGTTTTGTTTCCAACAATCACTGCATGCTCGGGCATTTGACCGAATGGATGTACAGCGGGTTATCGGGCATTCGGCAAGCGAAAAATTCGATCGCTTTCCGCGATATTGTTATCAAACCGGAACCGGTAGGCGACATCAAGTATGCCACGGCAAGTTACTATACGCCTTACGGAAAAATCGTATCGGATTGGAAAAGAGACGATCAAAATTTTTATTTGAATATCAATGTTCCGCCCAATACGTCGGCGCTTGTTTTCTTTCCATTCGGCGAGATGAATACGCTCACCGAAAACGGCAAAAAATTTAAAGCAAAAACCGCAACGGATGATCAAGGTAAAACCGCAATCAAAGTAGGCTCGGGATCTTATAAGTTTGTCATTCAAAAATAACGGATGTCGAAAACCATTGGTTTCGATCGGAACGGCCGGAAAATTTTCCGGCCGTTTTTGATTATTCGTATTTTATTGCAAATAACAGCGGTTTCACCGCAAATATGTCACCGTTTTTTATATTTTTGTCGATCTGTTTAAGGAAACATATATGAAGAAAAATATAGCATTACTGTTAGGCGGCGATTCGGCGGAAGCGGTTATATCGGCACGAAGCGCCGATCAAATGTTACGTCTTCTCGACGACACATTGTACGATGTTTACCCGATAAAAATAACGGGAACCAAATGGAGGTATACCAAAGACGGTATTTCGACGGCGGTGGATAAAAACGATTTTTCGTTAACCGTAAACGGTCGTAAAATTCAATTTGATTGCGCCGTGCCGATGATTCACGGAACACCCGGAGAAGACGGACGTTTGCAGGCTTATTTCGAATTGATGCGGATACCGTACACCACTTGCGATGTATTGACTTCGTCGCTTACATTCAATAAGCATGCGTGTAAAACGTATTTAAACTCGTTGGGCGTTCTTTTTCCGAAGGGTAAACTGATCCGCAAAGGCGAAACGGTCGATGCCCGCGAAATATGCGCCGTACTTGGGTTACCTTGTTTTATCAAGCCCAACAACGGCGGATCGAGTTTCGGTGTATCCAAAATAAAATCATGCGAAGAATTGGAACCTGCTTTGGCCGCCGCATTTTCCGAAGATGCCGAAGAAGTATTGATCGAAGAATTTATTGAAGGAACCGAAATAACCTGCGGATTAGTCAAATTAAACGGACAAATTACGGTTTTCCCCATTACCGAAATCGTTAGTAAAAAAGATTTTTTCGACGTCGAAGCCAAATACCAACCGGGCATGTCCGAAGAAATCACTCCGGCTCGTATCGGCGATTCGTTACGTTCTGATTGTGAGTTGTTATCAACCGTCATTTATAAATACCTCAATTGCCGTGGCGTTATACGTATCGACTACATTGTACGCGACGGACAACTCTATTGCCTCGAAGTAAATACAGTACCGGGCATGAGCGCGGCAAGCATTATACCGAAACAACTCGAAACGATGGGGTTGTCGATAAAGAATCTGTATACCGATTTGATTGAAGAAGCATGCAACAGAGTGGGAGAGAGGTAAGAATAAAGATTCAACCCTACAAATAATCACAAAAAAATACAAAAATTATGTCTTTCAGAGGTATTGAAGCAGGTAGAAATTATAAATGGGGATATGTGTGTGAATATTGCGAAAAATCTGTAGAAAAGGCTGATAGTATTTCTACAAGAATAGGACAGGAAGCTAAGGGAACTACATGGACTTATGTAACATTTGAAAATGAACAAGCTATGATTGAACAAGCTAAAGCACAATTACCCGGATTATGTGATGCTGTAACAAAGGAATGGGAAAAAGGAAATTATAGCCGAATTCAGAATTATGGTGAATGTCCTTTTTGTAAAAAACATCAGCATTGGGATTTTGCTATTCAGAAATATGAAAAACACTCTCTCGGTGTAAATATCTTCGCGGCTATATTTATAGCGTTTATTGTTGCGGGAGTAATCTGGCTTATTGGGCGTTTTATTGGAAATGCTTTTGATTTACTGACAACCGGATATAAAATTGTTCTGAACTGTATTTTCTTTCTTGTTTTGATTGTTGTTTTCATTTACACGTTCATATATGTAAAAAAAAGTAACACAACATTAGGCGAGGAAGTAAATTTACTTAAAAGTTTAGAAAAGAAGGAGCCGTATTTTATATCTTGGGAAGGAATATGGCATAAATCAATAGGGTTATCGAGAATGTAAAGGCGGTTAAAATTCGATGTAGTTTGAATAAATTAATTTGTCGCATAATTTATATTATGTTAAATAATAAATAGGAAGAAAAAGGGAAAACATAACTTTTCCCTTTTTTAAGCTTTTACAACGTTTCCAATTCCTTTACAATCGCATTATACTTGCTTTCCAATTCGGGATGTTTCGTTTTCAAACGATAGTACAAACTCTTTAAGGTTTCCGCAATGTCGCGTTGTGCCGGATTCAGTTCGTGTGCTTTTTCCATGGGCGCTATGGCTCTCATAAACTCGGCCTCGGCCAAATCTCTCTTTTTTTCGAAAGCCTCGGTTGTCTTTTCACGGTTTGCCTCATCCATCATCAGTACGGCCGCGTTGTAATATACCACTGCTTTATTGTAATACGGATCAAACTTATTCGGGTCAAGCTTAATGGCTGCATCATATGCTGACAATGCCTTTTCCTTCTCACCCAGTTTTTCGTACAAAATACCTTCCGCAAACGGTAACACAGCATTTTTCGGATCTTTAGCCTTGGCTTTCTCAACATATTTCAATGCTTCGGCGCTTTCTTCACGTTCAAGATAATAATTGATCAACAGGAAAATAACCCCTACATTATCGGGATATTTTTCGAACCCTTCTTGAGCATATTTTAAGGCCTTATCCGAATTACCGCTAAACATGTTTGCTTGATACAATCTGATATAGATCCGTCCCACATCGTCACCGCTTTCTTTAAAACCGAGCGATAACGCTTTTTCCAAATTAACAACCGCTTCTTTCCACATGCTGCTGTCGATCGTGCTTTGATCAAACGCAACAAAACCGGCAAAATAGTAATATGCGGTATCGGCATATCCCATCAAATTACTTACTTCAATCTTCTGCAAAGCGGTTTGGTAAGCTTTTTTGTACTCTCTTCGGTTATACTCATTATAGGCTCTGGTACCTAAATCATTACCGATAACCTTATAGGCGTCGTTTATTTTCTTTTTGTTTTTGTCTTTTTCGTCCAACGATGTTGCCTTTTGGAACGATTTGATGGCTTCGGTCAACGGATCATTAACAATGGTTTGTGTTTCTTCCCAACTCGAAAGTGTGCCGTTAATAAACGTCAATTTAAGACGGCTGTATTCGTATACTTCTTTCAAAACACCGTTTTCTTCCGATGTTGCAATATTTTTGGGATCCTGAAAATATAATTTTGCTTCGGAGGTGGGCATTCCGAAACGCAAATAGTCCGTATTAAAACCATATATGTCCGTGAATAATTTTCCGCGATCCATCCAAGTTTTCGGATTGATGCTTTTTTTGGAATCTTGTATTGCCTCATCGCTCTTGGCAACACTGTTGGTCAATCCTTTAACTTTACCGTCATTTTGAGCAAAACAGTTGATTCCGAAGAAAAAAACCGTCGCCAATAAAAGTGATATGCGTCTCATAATCAATTATTAAGGTATTTTTTTTTTAATATTCCTATCGACAAAATTAAACATTAATTGAAAGATTACAATATTTTTGACATATATCGTTTATTCGATATCGGATGATATTTACATTAACTTTGAAAAATCAAAATTCGACTTATGAAATATATTTTGTTGTTATGCGGACTGTTAACTGTCTGCGCACTCTACGGTCAAACAAATACACCAACTCCGGAATGGGGTAAAAATTTGATCATCTATGAAATTGCACCCAAAGGATATACATCTCCAAATGGTCCCGGATCGGGAACTTTTAACAGTCTCTGCAAAAAAATACCTTATTTAAGCGACTTGGGTATCAATTCGATATGGCTCAGCGGACATAATTTGGCCGATAAAAACCATTTTTTTAATGTTTGGACGCAATTTGCCGTATTGCGCCAAGACAGCATTGATCCGTCTCTCGGAACTGAAGCAGATTTCAAGGCGTTGATTGACGAGGCTCACAAGCATAACATTCGCGTGTTTCTCGACGTGATTACACATGGAGTAATGCCCGAAAGTTCTCTAATAAAGGAACATTCCGAATGGTTTCGCGGAGGATCCTATCGGATGGTCGATTTTGACTGGTACGGTAATCATCCCGATATGGACCAATGGTGGGTAGATACTTTTACCGAATATGTAACAAAATACGGCGTTGACGGATTTCGGGTGGATGTGGTAATGTATCGAAACGACCTGTGGAATCGTATTCGGGAAAATGCCGCTCGAGCGGGACATCCCATCTTCATTTTTGCCGAAGGATGGGAAATTACCGACGGGGCATCCGATATGTTGCAACGTTTGAATCGTTTGGCGGAATCGATTTTCGAAACCAATCCGTGGAACAAAAGTTTTACCGATATGGCCGAACACTACCGCGATTTTCGGGAAAACAATCTGATGTTTCGTTTAACCGGCGCTAAAGTAACTTACGAAGACGGGACGGCGGAAACAGCGTCGATTTTCGGCGGAAGCAAATTATCGATGAGTACGACAAATAATTTGAATGTTGGCAATGAACCGAAAAAAATAAAGGTTCGAATCGATAATATCAATCCCGAAAAAAATATCCGTTCGATTGAAATATATCCGGATAATTATCTTGAAGCTTGTTCCGTCGAATATAAAGACAGTACGGCTTTGCACTATCCTTTTGTCGTGCCCGGCAAACGTAATCCCCGTCCGATGAGTTATAAAATCGGACAGGCATCCAACCAAATTGTTTCGATGGTCGGATTGAGTTCCGTTACACTTGAGGTAACCGCACTAAAACCGGATAAAATACTGTTTTCAACCCAACTTTCGACCCACGATAACGGCTGGGATCGATTTCCGCAAGGCAAAAATCCTTATGTCGCCGAAGGGAGTCGTTGTATTTTGGGATACAGTTGTTTGCTAACTCCGTCGATTCCGTTGTTTTTCGGCGGAGAGGAATTTAATGCCGATTATGTGCCTTTACCCGATCACACACGCGATCTTTACGGTGAAAAATACGACCCCGGGACGGGAACTTGGCTTTATGCCGGCGTGATTTGTTGGGACCAACTTCTTCAGCCGGAAAAGCAAGCCGTGTTGAAAGACGTAAAACGTATGATTTCCATTCGTCGCAACGAATCGGATATTTTTTATGCGCGTACGAGCGAAGACGACGATTTTATACGCAAAGTTTCAATTGTTTGTACTGATTCAATTCCGATTCCTTACCTCATGTTTAATGAGCGAAAAGCTGTGATTATCGCCGGAAACAATCAATTAAAACCGACCCGTGCCGTACTCGATATATCTTTGGAAGGAACACCTTTGGCGGGATATGCGGAATACCTTGTTACAGATCTTTGGAAAGGTTCTCGTCCGCAAAAAATATCATATAAAAATCTGAGAAAATTTCCGTTGCGAATCGGAGCCGATAAAACTCCGGGCGGCGGTCTTTCCGTACTGAAAATAGAACCCGTGGTTCCTTAATAATTTGAAATCGAGTTTAATTTATTTTAAGAACCACTCTCCTCTCCGCCCCCTTTTCGGCATCATTGAGAAATTTACGAAATTCTTCGCCGGCGCTTGCCGGATAATGGCCTTTTTTCAAAAAAAGTTTTTGTACTACACTGATGGTATTGTTTTCAAACTTCGTATCAATGGAATAATCGCCGAACATGCTGTTCAACGTGACCGATCTCGGGATCGCCTCCGGAGTATACCCCGCGGGAATAAAAATTTGCACACTGTCCGTTCTCACGGCTCCACTCGATATGACAATATCTTGTTTTCGTTTGGTTGATTTCACGGAAGCCGTCGAATGGCGCAATAAAGAAAATGGCACGAACATGCGGTTTCCCGATTTATTGGCAAATCGCTCCATATTTGCCCGGTAATTAAGGTGAATATCCGGCATTTCGGTATCGTTTAACAAAATTTGCAAATTGCTTATCCGGGCTTTGGCACCGCCGAGTTCACGGGTCAGTTGGTTGATCTGTTCCTCACGACTCATGTTGTGCACAAATTTCTGCATGCTCTCGTATGCATCTAAATAATAGTCGATTTTCACTTTTGTTTGTGCATTTCCCGCCCCGTCGATATTAATTTGCACACACATTGTTTTATTGTCGCCGATGCCGTTCGAATACGGTCTCACCCGACAAATTTTACCTCCTTCGGAAGTGATCAGTAAACATTGGTGCCCCGCGATATCGGTGTGCGCGTAATTGAAGGGTAAAACTTGGTTGGTACACTCCAACCAAAGCGTATCCGCCGACATCGGTACGGCAAGAATTACATGGTTCATTTGCCCCAAATCGGCATAATCGGTATAAAGATTTTCCCTATCGGTGCCGATAACGGTATATACGGAAGGTATCCCGACGGCGGCCAACATGCTTTTCATGTAATTACTCAATGCTTTACAATCTCCAAATCCGTTTTTTTCGACATCGGCGGCACTCATCGGTTGATAACCTCCGATTCCCAATTGTATGCTCACATAGCGGGTTGTTTTTTGGAGATATTCGAAAATGCGTTGCACTTTTTCTTTGTCGGTTGAAGCGTCAGCAACAAGCACTGTCAGTTTATCCTTGAGTTGCGGCGATATTTCTTCGCGTCCCGTCATCAATGTTCCGACCCATTTTCCCAAGTTGTTCCAATCGGACATATTACCGCATTGTCCGGCCATGCAAAAATCGATCGGTGCGGCACGAACGATGGGAATAATGTTCGATAAACCGGGTGAATACGGCTCTTTTTCGAGAGCGGGAATATTCGAAACCGACCATTTGTAAACGGTACCCTCTCCCACCTCGCTTACAATCGGTTTGTTTTCCGGCATTCGTTCGGCTTTGTAACGAATTTTCATTCCCGAAGGCACCTTTATTTGGTATTCGGCTTGCTCAACCGATATGTCATAAGCGGTTACCGGCGTAAAATAGGGATAATGATAGATTCCGTTTTTCATTTTGATTTCATATTCGTATCGCACGGTATAAGGATATCCCGTCGGTTGATATTCGTAATACGAATATTTATCGTCCGAAGCCATGTGTTGCGAATAAGCCGTTGCCGTCAAATCTTTTTTCCCTGCTTTTTTGACAACTTTACCCGAAGCGTCGGTCATGCTTCCCGAAAAACTTTTCAATTCCCTGAATTGATCGAGATATGCAATAAAGTGCCCGTGGCTTTTTCCCGTTTCTTTTAATACGGTAATTACTTCCGTAACCTTGTACGTCGCATTATTCACATCGGTCTGTTCGAAAATGTATTCACCGTAGCGAACTACGGCATCGGCATTTTTTTTTAACGAATCGTTGATGGTCGATATCGGATATTCTTGCGCATTGGTAACTATCGGAAGCCATAGTACGGCAAGCCGAAATAACCGGTTTATTGTTTTCATGGTCTCAAAAGTTGTTGATATCATTCCACAACGCGTTTAAACACAAGTTGTGCATTGTTTTTATCGGCCACATGCGTCCAAAAATCACGAATGTGTTGATATTCGGTTGTCGGGTAAAGCGTTTGTCGGAGCGATATTCGTTGAATGATTCGTACAACTTCGTTATCCTTTTGCGTAAGGTAACTGTAATTAATTTGTTTGTTATCGCCAAACGTTATCCTCTCGGCGGCAGGGATTTCTTCCACTTCATATCCTTTCGGAATCGCTATTGCAACGGACATAACAAGTTCGTAGGGGTAAGGATGTTCGACGGGCAATTTACGGGTTTCGGCCTTAAACGGATTTTCTTTAATGTAAGGAAATATCAAAGAGTTAATGTATATATGATCATCGCCGGTGGTTATATCGTCATCCGTAAACGAATATTTTTCCGTGACCGACGTTTTTTCGGGTTTTCCTTGTTCCAAATCGGTAATCGTCATCTTCGATTCCGCTTCCAATTCCGCTTTGTACTCATCCGCACTTTTTTGCTTATCTATTTTGCGGGAGTACATCATGCAAGGTACGCCGGTCATAATTTCTCGAACGGATCCCGAAAATTTACCGTCATCGTTAAATCCGGCCGCAATGTCGATCACAAAACCATTTCGACCGATCCGATGCAGATCGACCCATTGCGCCGGCTTATCTTTATAAAGACAACGAGCTTCCTGTACCATACAATCCGCTGAAATCATGTCAATTGAACCGTGTTTTTCCGAAGCATCCATATAGGCCGGTTTTCCATCGATATTGACGCCTGTAATGAAATAATTCAACGATTTCTGTGTGGGAAATACCGAAAAAATACGTCCGTGACTTCTCAAACTCATCACAACGGGATAAGCATCGAATCCCGCATCGCGCAACACGCATATCAAGGCCGCATTCATTTCGGCGCTTGTTCCTTTCCCTTCTTTTATGGCTTTTTTTACATTATCGATATATAAAGCGTTTTCGTCGTTCCATTGAATTTTTTCCTTAACCAATTTTAAGATTGCTTCCGCTTTACTTCTCGACGACATGCTGTCATTTAAAACAGTCGGCAAATCGGTTTTCATGAGATCGGAAAATCGTAACTGTCTTCCGAAATTATCACTGTCCATTAATTGCTTATCGATATCCTGCCAAGTAACAGAAAAGTTTTTGTGCATTTTTCCGGGGATGGTTACACTCATTAAATCAAAGGTTACTTTGGCGGTATAATCCTGTTTGTTCCAAACATAATCATCATCTTTCAATGCGGGTAAATCAGTCGTTTCAAAAATCATTTCTTGCCCCGAACAAGACAATCTGTCGCTTCCGCCGAATAAAAAGGTTAAATTGGTTTTATTCTCGGATAAATTGATTTTTTCATAACCCAAAGTCCGTTTATGAAAATTGAAATATTCCGGTATCACTGCTTTAAATCGACAATATTTTACCGGGATGGATCTTTGAAAGACAAAATCTTCCAAATAAGTATAGTAAGGAGATGTTTTCTCGTATTTCAATTCAAAAACCGAACCGACTTTAACGTTCGGAAAGGCTATTTTGACACGCTGCATATTTTCGGAAGTTTTTTCCTCGAAAATATTGTCTTTCGACAGTTTGATTCGTTCCGTTTTACCGTTAACTTCATTATACGTATAACCGGAGATACCGTACACGCTTTCGCTTTTAGCCCTGCTGCTTCCCACATAAAACGGAATGGAAATATCGGCTCGGCCCAATCCCGCCGGTTTCAATATTTTCATACGGACGATATGACGCGTTTTTATCACCATATCTTGATCCACATCATACCAAACATCGCAATCCTCATATAACACCGCTGCCGCCGCCGTTGTATCGTTCGGATACACGCTCATGGACAATTCCTCGCGCGAAACATCGCCGAATTTAAATTTACCTTGTGCTTTAACGGAAAGGCAACATACAGAAAATGCAATTACCGTAAACCATAAGTAATGTTTTTTCTCGATCTTCATAACGACAAATTTTATAGTTAAAATTCTGATTGTCACGGAATATGCCTTTCTGTTTTTCTCCCACGCTTGTTCCGGACACGACTATGTAAATATACGCACGTTTCATGCGAAATGTTACTTTTCCGATACATTTTTTTATCGAAATTAAATGGTTTGAAAACACAACCGATTTATCGAATTTTTATTTCGGTATCGGCGTACATTGCCGGATATCGATCGGATGAAAATTAACGAATACACCGTTATTCTTAAAAGTCAATCCTGCCATAAGTCCTTGTTGCGCATCGGGCCGATGTGCATCGAAAACAAAATTGCCGAGACTGTAAATGATCAGTTTTCCGTGATATTGCTCCACATCTTGCACCACATGCGGGTGATGTCCCACCACGGCATCGGCGCCCGCATCCAACAAACGGCGTGCTTGTCGGCGTTGTTCTTCGGTCGGATGTAGCGCATATTCGACACCCCAATGCAACAATGCCACCGCATAGCATTGAGGATGAGTTAATTTATATGCTTGTATGTTTTTCACTAAGTCATCAATCGTTGCTTGACACATTCCCGGTTTATCATCCAAATAAACCCAATTTTCAAGCGGCAACAATACCGAGTTGAAAATGGCGACTTGCGTGTGACCTTTGCGAATAATGGTCGGCGAACAGGCTTCCGTTTGATCGGTACCGAATCCGATAACTTGTATGCCCGCATCGGTTAACAATTGTCGCGTTTCCGTCATCGCATCACGTCCTTGATCGTAACTGTGATTATTGGCCATGGCGGCATGTGTGATTCCCGCTTCGACAAGAGCGGGCAACCATGCGGGATCACCGCGAAAGACGTATTTCTTGTGAACGGGCGATGATACATTCGTTATCGGACATTCGAGATTTACCGCTACCGCATCATATTGCGTAAACACGGGTTGCACATACTTAAACAAAGAGTTCACTCCTTTTATGTTAATCTGCTCTTGTACACCTCGATCGAGCAATAAATCTCCCGTAAAGCAAACGGATAAAGATTCATCCGAACGGCAGGAAGAGAGAAAAAGACATGTAAGAAATGTAAGACCGTAAAATCGTAAGACGTGTAAGATGGTAAGATCGTAAAACATGTAAGACCGGAAGATAGTCGGAAGATGTCGAATATATTTTTGCTTCTTCATACTTTTACAAGAATAAAAAGGCAAATGTTTTACATACATTATTTTATGAATTTCAATCAAATACTTTCCCTATATTTTACGGTCTTACATGTCTTACAATCTTACGATTCGATAACCGTCGCGTTCAACGTAGTTTTGTTTCAAGTGTCGGCCCAGCAGTACATCTATTTTATCGACTAACGTTTGTTCCTCTTGTGAAAGTTTTATTTTTTCCGGTCGATTGCTTTCATCATCCATATTGTTTTCCCAACGATCGTACATCAACGAATCGTAATTTTTCATGTGCGCGGAAAAATATCCGCGAAGATCGGCTTCCAGAAATAAGTAACCGTAACGGGCATAAATTGAACTGCGTAGTAAGCGTAATTCCTGTACCGACATGCTGTCAACGTCGCGCGACATGTCCGGCAGATCATAGGTCGATTCCGTCGTATCTACTTTCTTTTCGGGCAATGCGATCGTATATTCCGATAAGTTTCCGGTATCGGACGTGTTTTTCTTTCCCGATCTTCCGCAAGCAATGATGACGGCAAGAATAACAAAACCGGCTAAATACAAATTCTTATGTGACATTTGGAAATAATATAAGTGAAATTTGGATATTTATAATTGCAAGTGTTTTACAATCGGAATATAAATCATTTGTACAATGGTATCGAATATTCAAGAAAGCATTGTTGGTCAAAACGTTGGAATCTATCATTGTCGAATGTATTTCCCGGCTTCATCTTCGGAAATATTCCGTTTAAGGTATCGGACAAAAACCGGCCCGAAGCTTTTCCATTGATATTCGGCAACAAGAAAACTTCCGTCCCCCTCCTCCTCTACCGTACGAATTAATGCGGGATTAGTCGTTTTTATCAACGCAAAATCAACTAACGGTTGAGCCATTCGAGAACCGAGCCACATGGAGCGCACGTAACCGTCGAATAACCGAAAGAGAAACAATCGTTTACTTACCGACGAGTCGAAACGGGTCGATTTGATGACACCCACAGCAATATCCGCAATACCGTCGCCGTCGACATCGGCGCAATCAAATCGATATACGGGATATCGCAACGGCCAAACGGAAACTAACGTATCGCCCTTGCAAATCGTTTCGGCACGAATAATATTCGTACCGGTTGTATCGGTTCGAAGCGAAATCAATGCACGACAATCGGTATCGGTTGTTCGATTTCCCTCCGAACAAGATATCAAGATAAGCATCATCCCAAAAACACAAATACAATATATTTTTCGATAATTCAAAAAACTAATGATCAAATTGTTGAAAACTTATAGGCCGTTTAAAAATTTAATCTGTCCCTCCGGGACGCCAATTTTAAGGATACTTTTCTATCCCGAGGCGTTGCCATCGGGCTGAATTAAGCCGAACTTTCAGTCCGACACATAAAAGAGTAGCCTAAAAGGCATCAGCGCGCCGAACCGGAGGTCGACGCAGTCAACGCGCAACCTAAACCGAGCAAAAGAGTTTTAAACAGTCTCTTATACATTTCGGCAATTCAAACATGCAATCGTTCCAAAGCATCTTGCCTTGCGGACACAAAAAGTACTTGATTTCCCCGGTTGCATTCGCGAATAAAATCCGACAAATTTTTGCCGGCATTGTCGAAGTCGCCGACAATAGCGATTTTGACATGATAATCGGTAAATTTTTGTAAAATCTCACCGGCCAATCGAGTACTCAGATCGAAAAATTCGGGACAGATATTTTCTTTGTATATCAATATTTTACCACAATCATGATGATACAGAACATCAGCCATTAAATCCAAAGTCGTCGGTAAATCACGAATCAGTATTTCGTGACTTTCAATTTCGGCAACCTTTGAGTTTTCGTGTCGGTGAACGGTAATATTCATTGAAATGTTGAAATTAAGCAAGAAGCAAATGAATTTTCCGTTAAGATCGTTGAAAATAAAAACACCCGCTTCATATCGAAACGGGTGTTCAATTATTTATTTAACTATTCGGCTTTATTTCCTTCCGGTTGAGCCGATTCGGATGAATTCGGATTTTCCGTCCCGATTCCTTCTTCGGGTTCTTCTTCCTCGGAACGAGGTACCTGTGTTACGGAAGCAATGGTATCGTTACCGCGCAGGTTAATCAGCTTCACGCCTTGCGTGGCACGACCCGCGGAGCGTATATCCGACACGTGCATTCGGATGGTAAGCCCCGATTTGTTGATGATCATCAAATCCTCGTCATCAGCGGCCGCTTTAATGGCGATCAAATTACCCGTTTTTTCGGTAATATTAATGGTTTTCACACCTTTACCGCCGCGATTGGTAATACGGTAATCTTCGATATCGGAACGTTTGCCGAAACCTTTTTCCGAGACTACCAGTATTTGTCGGGTTGTATCACCCTTTTCGAAGCATACCATACCGATAACCCGGTCGTTAGCCATGGTTTCGGAAAGCGTAATGCCGCGCACGCCGGATGCCGTACGTCCCATATCGCGAACTTTTTCTTCGGGGAAACGTACCGCGCGTCCCGAAAGCAAGGCAAGCAATATATCGCATTTACCGTTAGTGAGTTTGGCTTCGATCAAGCTGTCGCCTTCACGAATAGTGATGGCATTGATACCGTTTTGACGCGGACGCGAATAAGCCTCAAGGGTTGTTTTCTTGACCACACCGTTACGCGAACACATCACGATAAAATGATTCTTGATATATTCCTCGTCGGTAAGCGTTTTCACGTTAATGTACGCTTTCACCTGATCGTCGGCATCAATGTTGATGATGTTCTGAATGGCGCGACCTTGCGACGTTTTGGTTCCTTCGGGCAAGTCGTATACTTTCACCCAGAAACAACGACCTTTTTCGGTGAACAACAACAGGGTGTTGTGCATCGAAGCATGGAATAAATGTTCGAGGAAATCCTCGTCGCGACGGGTGGCGCTTCCTTTGGAGCCTCCTCCTCCCCTGCTCTGCGCCTTGAAATCGGCCAACGGCGTGCGTTTGATGTATCCCAAATGCGAAATGGTAATCACCATATCATCATCGGCATAGAAATCCTCGGGATTGAATTCTTCGGCGTTGGGTTTGATTTCGGTACGACGTTCATCGCCGTATTTTTGTTTGATGACAAGCAATTCGTCCTTAATGATGCCCATCCGCATATCTTCATTGGCCAATATCGCATTATAATGCGCCACCAATTTCGTGAGTTCGTCGTGTTCGGCTTGCAACTTTTCACGTTCCAATCCGGTTAACTGACGAAGTCGCATATCGACAATCGCACGCGATTGAATTTCGCTGAGACCGAAACGATTCATTAATCCTTGAACGGCTTCATCCGGAGTGGCCGAAGCACGAATGATTTGAATCACTTCGTCGATATTGTCCTGCGCAATCAACAAACCGTCAATGATGTGCAAACGTTCGAGCGCCTTTTTGAGGTCAAACTCGGTGCGCCGAACAACCACTTCATGACGATGTTTTACGTAGTAGTGGATCAGTTCTTTGAGATTCAGCTGTCTCGGACGACCATCCACCAATGCGATGTTGTTAATGCTGAACGACGATTGAAGCGGTGTTTGTTTGTATAAATTATTGAGTACTACATTTGAATTGGCTTCCTTTTTAAGCTTTACGACAATGCGCATTCCTTCGCGGTCCGACTCGTCATTCACGTAAGATATGCCGTCCAATTTCTTTTCGTTGACCAATTCGGCAATACGTTCAATTAACAGCGCCTTATTGAGCTGATACGGTATTTCATTGAAAACGATTACTTCGCGACCGCTGGATTGTATTTCGATATTTGAACGTGCACGAATAACCAACCTTCCCCGACCCGTTTCGTACGCGTCGCGTATTCCTTGAATACCGTGAATAATGGCTCCCGTCGGAAAATCGGGGCCTTTAATATAATGCATCAATTCGTCAATCGTTATATCGTTGTTGTCGATATACGCGATGATTCCGTTGATGGTTTCCGAAAGATTATGCGGCGCCATATTGGTGGCCATACCCACCGCAATACCCGACGAGCCGTTAACGATCAGATTGGGAAATCCGGAAGGCATTACCTTTGGCTCTTCAAGCGTGTCGTCAAAATTGAGTCCGAAATCGACCGTATTTTTTTCGATGTCGGCCATCATTTCTTCGGCGATTTTTTTCAAACGGGCTTCGGTATAACGCATCGCTGCGGGTGAATCGCCGTCCATCGAACCGAAGTTGCCCTGTCCGTCGACTACCGGATAGCGCAATGACCAAGTTTGGGCCATACGCACCATGGCGTCGTATACCGAACTGTCACCGTGCGGATGGTACTTACCCAGCACTTCCCCCACGATTCTGGCCGACTTTTTGTGCGGTTTATTCGAAAAAACCCCCAACTCGGACATTCCGTACAACACCCTGCGATGCACCGGCTTCAAGCCGTCGCGCACATCAGGCAAAGCCCGCGATACAATCACCGACATAGAATAATCTATGTACGATGTTTTCATTTCTTCCTCGATGTTGACGGAAATAATTTTTTCCTCTTCTTGCATCTCTTATTTTATATGATCACTATTTATTTTATTCCATTCTTTAAAAAGAACCGACTAAGATAATACATTTTATCGGATCGAATGCCAATGAGTTATTAACAAGATATTAATAATTTATGAAACAACCGTTTACAAAAACGGTTCCCGAAATTTTACGTTGTTTTTGATGGGATATTTCTAAAACAACTTTCAACAAAAACAATCAAAAAAAGACCAAAAAATTTAATCAAAATGTCTCATGCAATTCACCAAAGAACCGCACCTTCTGTGGTAATTAACACACTTGCAGCATTTCCCGTGGCGTTCGCATGTCGTACTCGGACAAGGACAATTGTCTTTGTTGCACTTATTGTTCTTTCGATCACACGTCGTCGCTTCTTCTTTGCAATATTTCATGGTTAAAATAAAAGAAACAAAGTACGGCAATTTTTTTTGCTTTTATCAAGTTCGATTTTTTTCGTAAGGATAAACCGATTTGATCTTCGAACAAGGTTATCCGAAGCTTATTGATGTTTAACACGCAACGCGCGATATGTCCGGAAACATTGTAATCGTTTTCATTTGCCGGATTCGACAAAAATGCCTAATTTTGATGGCCTTTATTGAAAACGCGATGACACAAAAGATGCATAAAATTCTGTTGGTGGACGATGAACTCGATATTCTCGAATTTTTGAGTTATAATTTGAAGAAAGAAGGGTACGATGTTTTTACCGCTTCAAACGGTGATGAAGCCGTTAAAACGGCCTTGGAAGAAATTCCGAATCTGATTTTAATGGATGTGATGATGCCGGGCAAGGACGGTGTCGAAACGTGCGAAGAAATGCGGACGCATTCCCGATTAGACAATACCGTCATCGCTTTTTTGACGGCTCGATCCGAAGATTATTCGCAAATTGCCGGATTTGAAGCCGGCGCCGACGATTACATCAACAAACCAATCAAACCCAAGGTACTGCAAACGCGCATCAAAGCGTTGTTGAAACGTTCCGACGTATCCGGAAAAGAATCAAAGGAAAAAACAAGCATCGAATCCGGTGATCTTTACATTGATAAAGAACGTTTTGTGGTAATCAAAAATAACGAAGAACTGACCCTGCCGAAAAAAGAATTCGAATTATTGGCATTATTGATGTCCAAACCCGAAAAAGTGTTCGGCCGCGAGGAAATATTCAATCTCGTGTGGGGCGAGGATATTATTGTCGGCGATCGTACCATTGACGTTCATATACGTAAACTTCGCGAAAAAATCGGCGACAAATACATTAAGACGCTGAAAGGCGTCGGATATAAATTTGTTGCGGGGTAAACATGCTGATTCCGATTGATCATCGGTATTTGAAAAAATTACAAAAGAAGCATCGTGAAACTAAATAGAATCCTTAACTTTTTTTAGATGGATTTTGTTAAACGAACTCTTTCTTGCAACGACTTGTTTGAGCTGCCTCGAAGAAAACTTATATTGGGAATATTCGTTGCCGTGCTTACTTCTTTCTGTTGGTACGCCTTCTTTTTCGTGATGCGCGAAACCATGCGCATCGCTTTTTATTGGCGGGATTACTCCGAACTGTTGATACTGACCGATAAAGAAGTCTCGTTCTATAACTTTGTTTTCGCCGCCGTAGCTTCCATATTCGGATTATGCGAATGTTTTCGATTTTGGTTTTGGCGAGCTAAAAAATTCGGAGAAAACGGTATCGATCACTTCCGCAAAAGTTCCATACTTACCGATATAACCGCATCAAATGCCGTTTTCCTGTCTTGGTTTTTCCGAGCAGCAACGTTTTTTACCATGATGGGTGCCATCAACCTCACATGGTGCTACTTTCCGTTGTATCCTTCATGGAATTTTCTGTGGATACTCGTTATTCTTTTTTTGTTTTCGGATATGTGGAAAACCATCCGTAAAGTGGCCTTCCGCAAAAGCCGACGGTGGATTCTGATCTCGCTGACGGCAATAATGATATGGTCATTTTTTCTGTCGAGAATACAAATCATCGATTATCGGGCCGTTAACCAAGCTTATATCGACAACAACATTTCGCTCAAATACAACATACAATATCCGAAATCGGATTATTATCGAATGATGGTAAACCGTTCGTTGATAGTAAATATTTACATGTGTTATCCCGGTGATTCCACATCAATCGATACTCCGAAGGTTTTTGTTGAAAACGAAGAATGCGGGGTTGATCAACTGAAAGAAAAACTCCGAGAATCTTTTGAGAATTATTACGATGAAGATAAAAAGTTAGCTTTTGTGGTTTTACGTATCGATAAAAATATCCGCGTAAAACATGTCCGACAATTGCAAGATCATTTGAGACGTATCGGGTTACTAAGGATGGCTTACAAAATTCTGCCGAGCGATAAAGATGATTGCTCCCGAACCGTTCCTTATGTATTGATACGGGCATTGCCGCAGCACTCAGATTCCGACTCTGATCCGATCATTCCGGTTTCACCTTACAATTACGATATAAGCAATTATGATGCTCCGATACACGTTACATTGACACCGACCGGACTGTTCATCAACGACCAACCGATTGATTTACAGGATATGGAATCAACCATCCGCAAATTTGTGCTTGAACACCCCGATTATTTGGTTGTTTTGGATATAGATGATCAATGCACATATAACGATTACATACGGATATTTGGCGAACTTTTCAAAGTATTTTTTAATTTAAGAAATGAAAAATCGTTGGAAGCATATCAAATACCATTCGACGATTTAAGTTACGAGCCGCGAGATGAAATGCTGAAAAGATACGGATCAAAAGTTTATGAATTGACGAAAACCGATAAAAAATGAAAAAAATATATATCCTCATCATATTATTATGTTGTCCCATTCGGATTTTTGCGCAATTCGATTCGTTGCAGCATTACCTAAATGTTGCCGAAAAGAATAATCCGCAATTGCAGGCGCAATAAAATCGGTATTTATCGACAACCGAAAAGATACGACAAGCAGGCGTTCTGCCCGATCCGCAACTGGAAGTCGGATTTTTTGTTCGTCCCATGGAGACACTGATGGGCAAGCAATATGCCGACATCAAGCTGATGCAAATGTTTCCGTGGTTCGGTACGCTTGGCGCAGCCAAAGACGAAGCTCGTTATATGGCGCAAATGGAATCGGATGCTTGGGCCGGTATGAAACGTGAAATCGTGTTCAACGTTCAAAAAGAATACTTCGCGTTGTACGCATTGCAACAAGAAATCGACATGACACGCCAAAGCATCGAGTTGCTGAAAAGAATGGAACAATCGGCTCTGTATCGTTACGAAACCGGAACGTCAACGCAAGCGCCGGCTTCGGGAGGAATGCAAACTTCGCCCCTCTCCGCTCCTTCTTCGGCAGCCGGCTCGGCAGGTAACATGAGCATGTCCGGTATGCCGGCAAATGCCAATGCCCCGGCATCCGGTTCGGGAATATCGTCGGCTTCGGGGATGAGCGGCATGAACAACATGAGTAACACGTCGGGCGGTACCATGTCCGACGTGTTGCTTATTCGTATCGAAACGGCCGAAGCGGAAAACAACCTGCTTGCATTAGTCGATCTTGCTGAAATCCGATCGGCGCGATTCAACAACCTGCTGAATCGACCGGCATCGAGTCTCGTCGTTTTACCCGACAGTTTGCCGCCGATTGTATTAACATTGAACGAACAAGATATTGCAACCGATATTCGCCGAAATCATCCGATGCTGCAGATGTATGTATCCGAAACGGCACGTAACGAAGCTGCCGCGAAAATGAACCGCCGCATGAGCATGCCGATGATCGGCGCGGGAATCGAATATATGCCGATGGGAACTTCCTCCATGGCAATGCCCGACATGAACGGCAAAGATATGGTGATGCCGATGGTGTCGTTCAGCCTTCCGATTTATCGCGGTAAATACAAAGCGCAACAACGCGAAATCGAGATGATGCAACGCTCCGTCGAAGCCGATTCGACCAATACCGCCAACCTATTGCTGATCGAGATGAAAGAAGCGGTACAATCATACAAAGATGCCGCACGTCGCGTCCGTTTGTACAAAACCCAACAAACGCTTTCGAAACAAAACCTGAATCTGTTGTTGACGCAATATTCGGTGGGCAATAGCGGAATTAACGATATTCTTCGTGCCGAACAACAACTGCTCGATTATAATGTTAAATCGGCCAAAGCGCTTGCCGATTTACACACGGCAAAGGCGCAAATCGATAAATTAGTCGGCAACGATCCGGCAAACGGCTATTAATATGAAAACGTTACGGGTAAAAGATCGAACCATTATTTTTGATACATTTGACCGCAAGAAAACAATAGTTGTTTTCATCCGTTGAGTTATTATATTCGTGTTCTTTGCGGAAAATATCTTTGTGATCTTTATAAATCCGATCCGATGAACATTAAAAAAATTATTTCCGACAAATACGTAACATCGATCCTGTTGGTCGCAGCAGGACTTTTTCTCGGTTGGCTTATTTTTCGCCCGGCAAAAATCGACGAACATAACGCGTTACACAATAGCGAATCATCTGAAAAGACTTCGGTATGGACCTGTTCCATGCATCCGCAAATACGATCGGATAAGCCCGGAAAATGTCCGCTTTGCGGAATGGACTTGATTCCGGTATCCACCGAATCGGGAGCATCGGATCCCGACGCATTGGAGATGACCGAAGAAGCAATGCGGTTGGCCGATGTACAAACCGTTAAGGTATCGGCACAAAATCCGACAAAAACGCTTCATCTTTACGGGCAAGTGCAATCCGATGAACGATCGGAAACGGTATTGGCTGCACCCATTCCGGGGCGTATCGAGCGATTGTCGGTTAATTCCGTCGGTGAAACGATGCAAAAAGGACAACGATATGCCGTCATTTGGTCGCCCGAACTGATTACCGTACAAAATGACCTGTTGCAAGCCGTTCGTATGGGTAAACAAGGAAAATCGTTGGCGGAAGCGGCACGAAATAAACTGAAATATTGGAAACTGACTGATGAACAAATTGCAACAACGGAACAATCGGGCAATGTACAAGCGAAATTCGATTTATATTCGGATTTATCGGGAATCGTCATCTCCAAACGCGTTAACGAAGGCGATTACGTAACATCGGGAACGGTGCTTTACGATATTTCCGATTTGAATAACATTTGGATCATCTTCGACGCTTACGAAAGTGATTTGCCTTGGCTGAAAAAGGGCGATAAAATCACGTTTTCGACAAAATCAATTCCCGGAAAGGAATACGAAGGACGCATCACCTTCATCGATCCCGTGGTCGATCCGCAAACGCGTACCGTTAAAATTCGTGCGGAATACGATAACCGTACCGAAATATTCAAGCCCGGAATGTTTGTTACCGGACGGACGGAAAGTCGAATCATCGACAAAAGAAAATTGCCGTCCGTTCCCAATTCTGCCATTCTTTGGACGGGAAATCGTTCCATCGTCTACGTGAAAGATCCCGATGCCGAAAAACCAACATTTAAAATGCGTGAAGTAATGTTGGGTGTGTCGTTGGGTGATGCCCGATTAATCGAAAAGGGATTAAAAGAGGGCGAAGAAGTGGTTATTAACGGCGCATTCGAAATCGACGCCGCTGCCCAATTGGCGGGGAAGCCCGGTATGATGAATCCGCCCGATGAGACCGTCGATCACAAAACTTCGGTCAAAGAAGCAAACATCCATATGATCGATATCGGTGTACGAGGATTGTGCGGCATGTGTAAAAAGAACATCGAAACAGCTGCCAAATCGGTTGACGGCGTAAAATCGGCCGAATGGTCGGCCGAAAAACAAAGCGTCCGATTAATGTTCGACGAGGGTAAAACCAATCGTCTTGCTATTGAAAAGGCCATAGCGGCCGTAGGATACGACACCGAAAATGTTAAAGCGCCGGATGAAGTATACAACCAATTACCGGGATGTTGCCGATACAGAAAATAAGTTTACAAATGTAAACGATTAGGTAAACTACCAATAAATAAGGAAAACCGGACCTGTTGGTTTTTAAATTCCGATAGGTTTAATGGTTGACAATCGACCGAATCTAACTTTCGGCGGATTAATGTTTCGATATAAAAAAGGCGGAAATCATTTGATTCCCGCCTTTTTTAAAATTTAAACCGTTTTATATCGAATATCCCGGTCGATACGTTTTTGTTAACTTTTTAGCGGCTTCGGGATCGTCTACGAATTCTTCCTTTTCGGGATTCCATTTCAAAGGACGCATCAAATCGTATGCTATGTTACCCAAGGTACAAACCGAACAAGTGCGGTGTCCCACCTCTACCGGAGCAACCGGGTCTTTATGGTTGCGAATGGCATCGATAAAGTTGGCATAATGCGGCACCTTGGTTTCATAAGGTACATTTTCGTTTGTTCCTTCTTCTTTGGGCGGATATAAACTTTCGTCCGATGCATTGAAGAAATCTCGCGATACCTCTATCCAACCTTTATCGCCCCAAAATTTGACGCCTTTCATTTGTTGTTCGTCAAAAGGTTCTTCGGTCATCACCACGCCGTTGGCATACTTATACGTGAGGAATTTCGTATCTTTATATCCGGCAGGAATAATTTCAACAGGGCCGCTGTGATCCATCTTAAGTCCCCATTGCGCTATGTCGAACATGTGTGCACCCCAGTCGGTGGTAAATCCGCCGCCGGTTTCTTTATACCAGCGCCATCCACCCCAAATTTTTTCATCTTCCGGAGGATTAAGCGAAATCAGCGGATTTAACTCCGGATTATAATGTACATATTCATTGGGACCCAACCACATTTCCCAATTCAAATCTCCCGGAACGGGAACTTCGGGTAAATCGTACGGAATCGGAGGTCCACCCACATAGGCATTAATACGTTGTATGTTACCGATTTTCCCTTCGTGGACCATTTTAACGGCATGTTGAAATTCGGAACCCGAACGTTGCTGGCTTCCTACTGCCAATATTACGTCGTTTTGACGAACGGCTTTTACCAATTCTTGACCTTCCTTAATGGTGAAAGTCATCGGTTTTTCCAAATAGATGTTTTTCTTGGCCTTACAAGCCTCAATGGCAATAAACGCATGCCAATGATCCGGTACGGCAATGATAACGGTATTGATGTCCTTACGCGCCAATAAATCGCGGTAATCTTCATACATATCTACCTTTATCTTTTTTTGTTGTTTGGCATAGTAATCGTTGACGCGTTGTTCGAAACGTTGCCTTTTGATACCGTATACATCGCAACCGGCAACCACTTCGACTCCCGGAAACTGAATGTATCCGCCGAGCAGATACATCGCTTGTCTGCCGGCACCGATGAAACCGATGCGGATGGTGTCGTCGGTTTTACTACCGCCGCCGCAACTAACCAAATGAGGTAACATTGCCACACCTGCTGCACCCGCGGCAGCAGTTCCCAAAAAACGCCTTCTTGATATATTTTTTGTCATGATAAATAATTTATGTTAATATAATTGTTGACCGAAACGACAAAGCTCCGGTTTTTCTTCGACAAATCAAACATCCGCCCGTTATTTTTTGACTCCGAGCAGGTTGAAAATTTGTTAAAATACAATGTGAAACAATGTGAAAATTAATGTGCCGATACAAAGAAATGCATTAATTATCCCCAAGTTAATAATCGGGTCATGTTTCACGATTTTTTTCCGTTGCGTTTTCACCAGCAAGATCACGGACAGTACCAATAAAAGACAAGGCATGATCAACAACCATCCGTATATACTGATCGGTTTGCATACAAATGTGTTTTCTCCCGATTGGTACGATACGTCCGTAAGTGTTTTTAAAATAGGCGTATGATAATAGGTAAGTGTGTCTCCCTTTTCAATATGATCGTAAAAACCGGAATTCCCCGTAAAATGGTACGAATCTGTATAAAAACTGTATTTTACCCGATTCTGATCCTCTACTATTTGGTAAAATTTATTTTTCAGAATTTCTCTTTTGATCTGCGGCTTCAACATATAATCGACACCTATCGCCACAGACACTATAATGCCCAAAAAGGCAAACATACGCAGATAATGCAATAAATATCCGTTAAATGATGCCGTTCTGAGAGCATCCGCATCGGATTGTATCTTATAACGTATACCGGTAATTACCATTGTCTAATACTCTTTTTATCTGTCGTCGCTTTTATCAAAAGGTTGATATGTAAGTCACTTATACACGAAATAAAGATAAAAGTTACATTTTCAAAGGACAAAAATACGAATTTTGTGATACATATTTAATGCTTTTGCAGTAAGTTTATTATTAACTTACTTATTAACAACAAGTATAATTTTATGTCTTACTAAGAATTAAAATTAAAATAATATCAAGTCGGTGTTTTACAATACACCAAGTTTTGATCAAAACACATTTTTACAATTGTGTATCAAATCCACCTAAACACATTGCGTACATTTGTAGACAAAAATCGGTATGCTCAATTCCCTTTGTTTATACATATGTGAATTATTTATGTGTTGATTTTAGAGTGATAATTAAATGATTATTTTTGTGTTATTTAATATTTTATTGTTATGAAAATCAGCATATTATATATTTTATATGATGTTTTAGATTAATATAATAAGTAATTATGTTGATACATTTGTGCATTATGATCAAAATTGATGCATATATAACATTTAAAATATTTAATATCAATATTTTAAATGTTAATAATTAAACAAATACTTGATAATGTAAATATATTTATATATACCTCATTGTGTATTGGTAACTAGGGTGTGTTAACGCATAATTTCATATCTTTGCAAAAAATGAAAATATGAAATTAACGGAAGAACAATATGATACAATTGCGGAATATTTTCCGATCCAACGCGGCAACGTAAGTTTAAGCAATTTGGAGATTTTAA
>JAVBNP010000004.1:0-13253 GCA_031551455.1 Bacteroidales bacterium
GCATTGTTCGGGTTTGAACTTGTTGGCGCCGTGCGATGTTCCGATGGAAATGGCCAAAGAGTCGACACCCGTTTTCTTTACAAAATCTTCTACCTGATCGGGTTCGGTATATGTGTGATGTTCGGCTTGTACGTCATCTTCGATGCCGGCCAAACCGCCCAATTCACCTTCCACGGTAACGTCATATTTATGTGCATACTCAACCACTTTGCGGGTTTCTTCCACGTTTTTTTCGTAAGGATGGTGCGAACCGTCGATCATTACGGAAGAGAAACCGTACTCGATGCACGATTTGCAAAGTTCGAACGTATCGCCGTGATCCAAGTGAAGAACAATGGGAATGGCGTAGCCCAATTCTTTGGCATATTCAACGGCTCCCTGTGCCATGTAACGAAGCAATGTTTGGTTGGCATACTTACGTGCGCCGCTCGAAACTTGCAAAATAACGGGAGATTTTTTTTCGACGCAAGCGGCTATAATCGCCTGCAATTGCTCCATGTTGTTGAAATTGAATGCCGGTACGGCATATTTCCCCTGGAAGGCTTTGGCAAAAATTTCCTTGGAATTCACCAAGCCCAAATCTTTAAAAGAAACCATATTATTGTTATGAATGATGAAATAACTACCTTTAATTTTCCCGCAAATTTAATATAAAAAATCGATTGCGAAGATAAATCCGCAAATAAGAATCGGTATCCGTCGTCGACAAATCATGCGAGCGCGATCTCCCGAAATTCCCGCCGGATGCATTTCCGGCTGTCATGTTTTATATTTTCCGCCCCACAATCGATCCAAGTGATCTTTGATTTCTTTTTCGCGAGCGTTCTCTCCGGGTTTATAAAACGAGGATCCGCTTATTTCGGGCGGCAAAAATTCCTGATCGACGAAATTTCCCGTAAAACCGTGCGCGTACTTATATCCTTTGTGATATCCCAATTCTTTCATCAATTTGGTGGGCGCGTTTCGAATATGCAGCGGCACGGGCAAATTACCCGTTTGCCTCACCAAAGCGACAGCGCCGTCGATTGCTTCGTACGCCGAATTGCTTTTGGGCGATGTCGCCAAATAAATAGTCGTTTGCGACAAAATGATACGTCCTTCGGGCATACCGATCGCATGCACGGCGGCAAAACAACTTTGCGCCATCAAAAAAGCGTTCGGATTGGCCAATCCGATGTCCTCGGAAGCCAGAATAATCAACCGACGCGCGATAAACAACGGATCCTCGCCGCCTTCGATCATCCGCGCAAGATAGTACACCGCCGCATTGGGATCGCTGCCGCGCATTGACTTAATAAACGCCGAGATGATGTCGTAATGCATCTCACCGTTCTTGTCGTACAACGCAATATTTTGTTGCACCCGTTCCAATACTTTCTCGTCGGTAATGACGATATCCGAAGCGGCTTTGCCGTCGGAATCGAGTTCGGCCACAATCACCAATTCGAGCGCATTGAGCAACTTACGTGCGTCGCCACCCGAAACACGCAACAAAGCGTCCGTTTCTTCCAATTTCACCGGAAGGTTTTTCAATAAGCTGTCTTTTCGAAGCGCCAGATCAATCAATTGCAACAAGTCGTTTTTCTCCAACGATTTGAGCGTATACACTTGAGATCGCGAAAGCAACGGCGAAATCACTTCGAATGACGGATTTTCGGTAGTGGCACCGATCAATACCACAATGCCCTGCTCCACGGCAGCCAACAACGAATCTTGCTGCGATTTACTGAAACGATGTATTTCATCGATAAACAAGATGGGGCACGGGTGACTGAAAAACTTTTGCTTTTTGGCGCTCTCGATGGTTTCGCGGACATCTTTTACGCCCGAGTTAACGGCACTGAGGCTGTAAAACGGACGGTTCAGTTTCGTCGCAATAATTTGCGCCAACGTTGTTTTACCCACGCCCGGCGGTCCCCATAGGATGAACGAAGATATGTTACCCGATTCAATCATCCGACGCAATACGGCATTTTCTCCGACCAAATGTTTTTGGCCGATGTAATCTTCGAGATTGGTCGGCCTCATTCTGTCCGCCAAAGGTTGACTGCTGATTTGCATCTTATTCCGTATCCGTTAAATACACTGCTTTGCAAGTACAAAAATAACAAAAAACGACGAACGAAAAAACGGTAATGACGGAATCCGAAACGCGGATACTTTACTGTAATGATTGTTGTAAGCAATCCGATTTTTTCGAATTTTCTTCCTTTTGTACCTGTACTTTCGAGACACCCGCGGACAACACGATGAATTCGCGATTTGACCGTGACGACCCGTTTGTTCCGCGTTCAAACAAGAACAAAGCTTTGTCCGATTTGTTACAAAGTGGAGCAAAAAGTGTATTTTTGCATATCGGAAACGCGACGTTTACTCGTCAAAAATCCGCATGTCCATGAAGTTATCCGAACCGTTCATCATTATTATTTTCGGCGCCTCGGGCGATCTGACGGCGCGTAAATTGTTGCCTGCATTGTTGCAACTGCAAAACGACGGGCTCTTGGCGGATAAATACGGTGTGTTGGGTGTGGGTCGCAGCGAACTCGACAATGATGGGTTTCGACAGAAAGCGGATAAGGCGCTATCCGAATTTGCCGGCAAAGTTACCGACAAAACCCGTCGCGATTTTTTGAATCGTCTGCATTTTCACAGCATGAACACGTCGAATGCCGACGATTATATCGGGCTGAAACAACGAATTACGGGACTGGATATCCGCACGGGAACACAACGTAATTTTCTGTATTATTTGGCAACGCCTCCCGAATTATATCATACGATTATCGAGAATTTGGGACAACAGGGACTTAATCGCGAAGACCGACAAGGATGGAAACGAATTGTTATCGAAAAGCCTTTCGGGTATGATTTGGATACCGCCGTTCGGTTAAACCGCGAAGTGCTCAAAATATTCGACGAAAGTCGCGTATACCGCATTGACCATTATTTGGGCAAGGAAACGGTACAAAATATATTGGTGACGCGTTTCGCAAACGGTATTTTCGAGGCGTTATGGAATCGAAATTATATCGATCGCATCGAAATATCTTCGGCCGAAAGCATCGGAGTGGAAAACCGCGGCGGATATTACGATAAGGCCGGAGCATTGCGCGACATGGGGCAAAACCATTTGTTGCAAATACTCGGTTTGTTGGCCTGCGAACCGCCGATAAGTTCCGATGCCGATTCCATTCGCAACGAAACGCTTAAGGTTTTTCAATCGCTCCGAGCCATGTCTCCCGAAGAAGTCACGCGCCAAGTGATCCGCGGACAATATGTCGCTTCGACAATTCGAGGACAACACATTCCGGGTTATCGCGAAGAGAAAGACATTGCACCCGACTCGAAAACGGAAACATTTGCAGCCATGAAATTGTTCATCGACAATTGGCGTTGGAAAGATGTTCCGATTTTGATCCGTATCGGCAAGCGAATGCCCGTACGTGTTACCGAAGCGGTAATTTATTTCAAGCCGGCAGCGCATTTCATTTTCGAATCGGACGGTTTCTCGGGACACAATAACATGTTGATTATACGGATACAACCGGATGAAGGTATATTGCTGACATTCGGCATGAAAGTACCCGGCGAAGGATTCCGGGTACGGGAACAAAGTCTTGATTTCCGTTATTCGTCAATGGACGACGGCACGCGTTTAAGCGAAGCATACGAACGATTGTTGCTCGATTGCATACGGGGCGATCAAACATTGTATCTTCGCGGCGATGCGGCAGAGGCTACGTGGAGATTTATCGATCCGATATTGCAAGCATGGCACAATCCGACGGTCAAGTTGTACGGTTATCCAGCGGGAACATGGGGACCGCGCGAAATCGACAATCTCGTTACCGAAGTCGGCGGAATGTGGCGATATCCGTGTAAAAATCTGACATCCGGTACGGGATTTTGTCAATTGTAAAAATGAAAGATTCAAAACAAAAAACGTTTTGTTTCGTAAAAGCATCCGAAAGGTATGTTCTAAAACATCATCACACAATGAAAAAATTAATTTGTTTATCGATATTTTGTTTGTCGACGATTTTTATTGTTCGGGCGCAACCGAAAATGACATTCGACAAGATTCAGCACGATTTCGGTAAAGTGAATGAAGGCGACGGGGCCGCGGTTTACGATTTTACGTTTAAAAACACGGGAAATGCGCCGCTCATCATCAAAGACGTGAAAACAACCTGTGGTTGCACCACGCCCGAATGGACCAAGCAACCGATTCGCCCGGGTGAAACGGGACTTATCAAAGTATCGTATGACGTGAAAGGTCGCCCGGGAGCCATCGATAAAACCATTACCGTCCACAACAACGGCCAACCCTCGACGATCAACTTACGCATCATCGGCGAAGTAATTCCCGTGGAACGGCACCCGTCCGAAGCGTTTCGTTATACGGCGGGCACCATCCGTTTGGACGACATGCACGTGGCATTCAATCGCGTTTATTCGTACGAAAAACCGACATTAACCGTCACGGCGTACAATCCCGGTCCCGATGCAGTAAAAATCTCGTTTATCGATTTGCCCGCATATATTAAAGCGGATGTTCAACCCGTGTCCGTGCCGAAAGGCGAAAAGGCAAGCATCAAAATAACATACGATGCGGCAAAAAAGAATGACTGGGGTTTTGTAACCGATCGCATCGGCATGATTTTGAACGACAACAAAACAAAAGATTATAAATTGACGGTAACCGCCACCATCGAAGAGGATTTTTCGAGATGGTCGGCTGATCAATTGAAAAACGCACCTTCGATAACGCTCGATAAATCGGTGATTGAAGCGGGAAAGATCAAAAAGGGCGAGAAAAAAGAATACAAACTGAAAATAACCAATAACGGTAAAAGCAAACTGTTAATCCGAAAAACGGAATCATCCGGATCGCAAATAACCGTGACGGCGCCAAAGGAAGTAAATGCCGGAGCATCGGCGGATATTACCGTCGGTTATAACACGACGGGACAAACGGGCGAACAAAATAAGGCCATAACCGTCATTACCAACGACCCGAAAAACGCGAACATCACGATTCGGTTGAAAGCGGAAATAACGGAATAATACTTCAAAATAATCACCGAATCCCGAATCGAACGTGATAAGCACCATCATCCGAAATACCCTCATGATCACATCTTTTGTGATGATCATGATGTTGTTGATCGAATATATCAACGTGGTATCGAAAGGAAAAAGAATCCAAAACCTTCAAGGATCGCCTTACAAACAAATTTTACTTGCCGCGTTGTTGGGCATCATCCCGGGTTGTTTGGGCGGCTTCGCCGCGGTATCGTTGTTTACGCACGGCATTCTCAATTTCGGAGCGCTCGTTGCATGCATGATTGCCACCTTCGGCGATGAGGCTTTCGTCATGTTCGCCATGATTCCCGAAACAGCGATCGTTTTGTCGATCGTCATTTTCGTCATTGCCGTTATCACGGGATTCGTCGTCAACGCATTTGTTAAAAAATTTCCCGTACCTTTCGGTACAATGCATTATGATTGCCGGCACGACGACGAACACGGGCATGCCAACGTCAAAGGCAATTGGAGAAGCAATCTGAAACATATTTCCTTTGAACGTGCTTTGTTGATGGCGGGTATCGCATTGGTGATTGTTGCCGTTTTATCGGGATGGTTCGAACATTCGCACGGACCGGGCGACCTGCACGAAGGACACACCCACGCCGTCGATATTCATACACACCACGGACACGAACATCACGATCATGAACATCACTTCAACCCCGTTCGAACCGATATTGCGGGTATATTATTGGAGGAACGATGGCTCAATATCCTGTTCGTTGTGGCAGGTTTTGTTGCATTATTGATTGTTACCGCGGTACGGGAACATTTTCTGAAAGAACATCTTTGGGAACACATCATCAAAAAACATCTGCCCCGAATATTCTTTTGGACGCTGGGCGTCCTCACCGTACTGCAGGTAGGCGAATATTTTTTCGATATCGATGAATGGGTTCGCGGGAATCATTTATACATACTGATGTTGGCCGTATTGATCGGACTTATCCCCGAATCGGGGCCCCATATCGTTTTCATCACATTGTTTGCCGCCGGAGCGATCCCGTTCAGCGTATTGCTGACGAATTCCATCGTGCAGGAAGGTCATGCCGGATTGCCGTTGTTGGCCGAATCAAAACGCGGATTCCTCTTAATGAAGGCTATTTCGGTGGTTGTCGGATTGATGGTCGGATTTTCCGGATATTTCTTCGGATTTTGAAACCTCAGAACCTGAGTTATCCTCTCGAAAACAAAATAGTCAAGACCTATCGGGTTTTGAAAACCCGATAGGTCATTAATATCAATTCTCGGACCTTAACGTTATTACCGTTATTTCGGGTAATATACCAATCCTTCCGGGATAACCGATTACACCTAATCCCCGATTGACGTACAAGTATTGATTTCCGACTTGATATAATCCCGACCAATAAGGATATTCAATCATTGACGGACCGTAATATTTTCTTCTGAATTTGATTCCCACTTGACCGCCGTGCGTATGTCCCGACAACGTAAGCGCAATGTCGGTTTTGCCTTCGATTTTTTCTGTCCAAAACGAAGGATCGTGCGACAACAGTATTTTAAAAGGAATATTTCGTACCGAATCGGTCGCTTGCTCAATATCGCCTTTTTTCGGATGCCGTTTTGCGATTCCCCAATTTTCGACTCCGACAAGAGCGATTCGATCGAGGTTGCCTTTGGTAAGTACCACGGCCCTGTTATTCAACAAATCGAAACCCATTCGAGTGATGGCTTGTTCCAATTCTTCCAAATTGGTTTCTTCTTCGATGCACGTTTCCCATTCGTAATACACACCATAATCGTGATTTCCCAATACGGCATATTTCCCGTCTCGGGCTTTCAATTCCGAAAATACGGGAATTAACGGATAAGCTTCTTCGGCAAAATTATTGACCATATCGCCCGTAAACACGATCAAATCGGGATTTTGAGCATTGATCATTTCAACCGCTTTTTGAAACCGCCCGGTAAAACCGAAAAAACTGCCGGCATGAACGTCGGATATTTGTACGATTTTATAACCGTCGAAAGCCGGCGGTAACGAGTCGAATTTGACTTCGACGGGATTGATTGTATAATCATGTCGTCCGAAAAGAATTCCCCAAACGACGAGACAGGTGAGAAGCAAACAGACGGCAAATCCGAATTTGGCCGAAATATGACGCGGCTTGCGGGATGCCGAATAACGACTACGTCTCTTTCGCCGGCTTAGTGCCGAGATTGGCCAATCGATCATCAAAAACAAAGCGAACAACACCTTCGGAAGGTAAAGCGCCAACATTAATCCGAAAAGATAATAGTATAAGGCGAACAATCGGTAATCGCGGATATGTCCGTTCAAGAAAAAGCCGCCGAGCACAATCGTCAGCGAAAACAATACTTGAACGATAACAGCGATCCGCAGGCCCCGTTTTCGACGATCGGCGAATTTCGGAAAAGTTATTTTAATGCCTCGAAACGTCACTATGTCCAACAGGACGATCAAAGCAGCCATTACCCAAAAAGCCATGATATTTTTTGTTTGGTGTATATTTTCGACTAATGCAACGCCGCGTTTTGCGCCGTACGGATAAGCGCTCGGATATTTTCCTCCGGCGTTTCGGGCGGTATGGCGCAACCCGCTCCGATCACAAGACGGGGATTATCTTTATAACAATCGAGAATCTTTTCGGTTTCTTCCACCACGTTCCGTACCGAACCCAACGCAAGAACACCGCTCGGATCGACCGTCCCGAAAAGCGTCGTGCCGTCGGAAAATCGGTCGTATATTTTTTGCAGGGGAGTTTTGTAATCAAGCTCCACGGCATCCAAACCGAGTGAAGCCATACGATCGAGGATGAGGTCGGTATTTCCGCAGATGTGCAACAGGTAAGGTCGATCGCAGGCATGAGCTTCTTCGAGCATCAAACGCTCGTGCGGAAGCGCAAACCGTTCGTACATTTCCGGAGAAATCATTGCGGGGCCCGCGGGGCTGTCGCCGTTCGAAAGCATGTCGGCGCCCGTTTTCGCCATCAAGCGTATGTATTGCGTACATATCCGCGATGCATATTCCAAGAGTTTCAATGCTCGTTCTTCGTCCGTAATCAAATCCGTCATGAACAAAGCGGGCGTACGCATGGCACAAGCCAATGAGAACGGAGCTTGATCGCAATTGCCGCGAACGAATATTTCATCGCCGAACCAATGCTTCAGAATGCGGACGCTTTCCAACGAATGTTGAATACGGGGATCGGTCGAAATATCGATATCGGCAAGAAAATCGACATCTTCGAGAGAATTCAACAAGATTCCGTGTGTGCGTGCGGGTTCGTTGTCCGGAAAATCAACCGGCACACCGACTGCACCGGCCGTCAATGCGGTATCCACATCAAACAACACGCCGTCGACGCCGTATTTCTCGACGAAACGAATGTGACATTCGGCCGCCGTTGCGGGATCTTTGCGATATTGTTTCATGGTATACCCTGCCTCACGTGCCGCAAGCATAAAATTATGCAACATTACGGGCCGCCTGTCGGGCATCACACCGTTTAAAGCCGATTTTATGCGTTGGTATCCGTTCATGTTTCGACAATTAAAACAATCGATACGGGCAAGGGTTCAATTATTTCTCCGTAGGACTGATTGCCCGGGTAAAGACTTCGTATATCCTCGTGCGCAAATTCGACGTAACCAGTTTGTCGTTGGTTGCGTCCGGACACACCCTGTTGGATAAAAACACGTATAGCAGTCCGTTTTCGGGATCCATCCACACCATGGTACCGGTAAAACCGGTATGTCCGAAACTTTTTTCCGAAGCGCACAAACTTATCGGATGTTGCTTGGTAGGCACCGGTTCTGGCTTGTCGAAGCCGATTCCGCGTCGGTTTCCCTGTTTGACAAAAGGAGCCGCGGTAAAGTCTTCAAGCGTTTTCTCTTCAATGTATCGTTCGCCGCCGTATGTTCCTTTGTTTAAGTACATCTGCATCAATTTGGCCAAATCGTTGGCATTGCCGAACACGCCCGCATGACCGCTCACGTTTCCCATCAAGGCGGCATTTTCGTCGTGCACATACCCCTGTAACCATTGTTTGCGAAAAACGGTATCATTTGACGTGGGAACCATACGCTCCTGCGGAAAACGTTTCATCGGAAGATAACCCAACGTCGATGCACCCAAACGGTTATAAAACTGCCGCGCGGCGAATTCGTCCAACGTCTCTCCCGTGAGCTGTTCGACAACCTTCGTCAACAAGATAAATCCCAGATCGCTGTATCGATATTGTTTTTTGATCAATAACTTCGAATCACGAATGCCGTTGAAAATCGTATCGCGATACGAACTTACGACAAACATCCGATCGGCCACGCGTAATTGGTGTAAACCGTCTTCCGACGCAACATAATATCCTTTTTTGAATCGGGTTTGGCCGTTAAGATAAGTACCCGGCCCCAAACGAACGGGAAAAGTTGCATCCGACGCGCGGGACAACAACCGTTGAGTGCTGTCCTCGGGCTCCATGGTACTTAAATAGAATCCGATAAACGGTTGGAAACGGGCTTGATGCGTCAAAAGATCGATCATGGAAATATGTTCCTTGTCACTGCCTTCCAAATAAGGCAAGTACTCGACCAATTTATCGCGCAGTTTGATTTGTCCGCGATCATGCAACAACATTACCGAAGGAAGCGTTGCGGTAATTTTGGTAACCGACGCCAAATCGTAAATATGCTTGGGATCCACCGGTTCCGCTCGATCGTCGTAACGGGTTTGCCCGTATTCTTTTTTGAAAAAGACAACGCCGTTGCGAGCTGCCAAAATTTGACAGCCGGGTATCGCCCTGTGACCGATGGCATTTTGCACCATCGTGTCAATAGCGGACAATTTATACGAAAGCATCCCCGCATCTTCGGGAATCGAATATTTTAATCGCAAACCGCCGAACGTGGAAATACCTTGATTGCATCGATACGTCGAATCGACCGATACGGGCAATTTACCCGTTCCCTCAATTGCTCCGTAAAGTAATTGCGCGGCATAATCTTGGGACAAAGGGCTCTCTTGATAGGCAACGATAACGGCCGCCATTTTTTCCTTGTTCCCGAACGACGACAAAGCGTAAGGCGGTGCAAAAAGGCAAAGAATCACGTTGGTCGATTCCGCCAAACGATCGACCATGGAGATCGCATTCGGAAGAATGCCGTAACTTTTCCCGGGGCTGGAATTCGTATTGTGTATACCCACGATTACCCGCGAGTAGACACGTAATTTTTCGTACAACGATTTTATTTCGGTCGCCGAAGCGTTTTTACCGAGAAAGAAATAATCGTCTTCCCGATACAAACCGAGCGTTCTCAGAAAATTATTGGGTAAAGAAGTTCCTGCAATCAATATGGCGGTTTTTTCCTCATCAAGCCGTTTCAGCGGTAAAATATCGTTGCGATTTTGTACCACCGTCAACGAAGCTTCCGTCAATTTCCGGTTCAACAGATCGCTTTCGGGACCGGTAAGATAGGAAAGAAGATTGGTGGTGTCCACGGGACGATAGTTATCCAAGCCCGCCCATTTTTTTGCGGCAAGTATTCTGCGACACGACATTTCGAGGCGGCCGCGATCGAGACGACCGCTGTCAACAGCCGCTTTGATGGCTGCCATTGCCTTGGGAATATCGGCCGGCATCAACAATACATCGGCGCCTGCTTCGAGCGCCCTCACTTCCAGTTCGCCCGGTTTAAAATATTTTGATACGCCCTTCATGTTCAACGCATCGGTATACACCAATCCGATAAACCCCAACGAGTCGCGCAAAATATCGGTCAATACGCGATGCGAGAGCGATGCCGCCAAGTCGGCCGTCGAATCCAATGCAGGAACGTTAACGTGTGCCGCCAACACCCCCGTCAAATGATGCCGAATCATTTCTTTATACGGAATCCATGCCGAGGAATCCAAAGAAGCGTACGAATCGGTCACCACAGGCAGGGCGTAATGAGAATCAACGGATGTGTTACCGTGTCCCGGAAAATGTTTGGCCGCCGTAAGAATGTGTTGTCGTTGCATTCCCGCCATATACAAAACGCTTCGTTGCGCCACATCGCGAAATGTCTCTCCGAACGAACGCGTACCAATTACGGGATTCAACGGATTGCTGTTGACATCGACCACCGGCGCAAAATTCAAGTGAATTCCCATGCGGCGACATTGCATCCCTATTTCGTAACCTAATTGATAGATCAAATTTCGGTTCTCGATGGCGCCCAACGTCATCTGACGCGGGAAAGAGACACAACTGTCCAATCGCATACCCAATCCCCATTCGGCATCCGTTCCGATCAACAAAGGCGTTGTCGACAACGCTTGATATCGATTGGTCAATAATACTTGGCGTTTGGGACCTCCTTGAAAGAAGATCAATCCGCCGATTTGGTATTTATTGATATATTCGACAACGGCATCCACATGCTTTTTACCGAGATTGGAATAGGCCGCCGCAAAAAACAATTGTCCGATGCGTTGATCGGGTGTCAAACTGTTGAAAACCGAATCGACCCAAGAAGAATGTAAGCTGTCAAACGGATTTTCATCCGGCGGATACGGAAGATCGGCCAACGAAACATCTCTGATGTCTTCGGCAAAAGATGTTCCGACAAAGGATATCAACAACAAACAAATAAGGACTCTTTTCATGCGGAAACTCTTCCGATACGGACTTGAAGCATACAACGCGATTTTCGAATTTCGTGATGTGTAACGGGAATAATTTTACAAAGATATCGGTTTTTCGGCTTCCGACAATATGAAATTTCCGTTTCGAAGAAAGAACAAAAACTTCGCAATGAATCAAAATCGGACAGTCAATGTATCAAAACCGTACGGTTTTACAAAACACATATTTTTACATACCACTAATTGTCAACATATTAATCCTTTTGGCACGCCCATTGTTTATGATCAAGCATAATCAATCATTAAAAAAATCATAAAAAAAATAAAGCCATGAAAACATCAGCATTCATCTCAACAAGATCGCGTTCACGCAAACAAACGGGTTCTTATTTCATCAATAAGATCAAATCGGGAAGTTTAGTCTGGAAACAACTATGCCAAACGTTGTAATTAACCTCAAAAATTTAATCAATAAAAAAACAAAAGCCATGAAAACTTCGACATTCATTTCGACAAGAACATATTCGCGTAAACAATCGGGTTCTTATTTCATCAATAAGATCAAATCGGGAAGCTTGGTTTGGAAAAAATTATGCCAAACACTATAATATTAAGCATTTATCTCTAAAACAAAGACGGACGTTTCGAATGAAACGTCCGTCTTTGTTTGTACGTATTTACAATAAACTTACATTATCAACACAAGGGCCATCCCTACGGATGACTCTTTTCGGTATTACCTTTTATCTCATCAATGTTCCACCACAATTTGCCGCATTTTCGGTTTATTGTCCACCCCGTCGTAAATATGGAGGTAATAGATACCGTTAGATAAGTTGACTACATCAAATTCCACCTTGCTGCCTTTGGTGGTCTTGCGGCGCAGCATAGTGCCTTGCCCGTCGTACAGACGAATATCGTAAGTGAGATCGGTTTTGAGTTGTTTGGCATCGAGAGTGGTTTGCTCGAGAGATTTGGCTTGGACAATCGCCTTCCGATCCATTTCGATGTTGAGGACGTAAGAGGCCGGGTTGGGGTAAAAGGACCAAAGGAGCGTATCGTTATTGGGAGTTACTGTCACGTATTTTCTGACCGAAGGAGAAGAACCGCAACCGTTGACCGCGTACACTTCCACCCACTGATTACCGCTCGAGTTAAAAACAACATCGGCGTAATGCATCGTATAATTGGAATAAGTTGACACTACGCTGCTAAACGGATTCCATGTAAAACCATATCCCGGCCGCATCGCTGCAACTCCGTATGTGTTGCGAACCCCAGCCTTCGTTGTTGCAGGCCCGTCCATTATGGTGCTGATGACCGGCGGATTATCCACAAGCACATTGTATCTTGCCAATTCCACACCGTTAAACCGGACGCTTACCCAACCAGGGTCGCCGGCACCGGATCCCGTAACCGAAACGGTATTGGTTCCCGTACCGGTGATGGTGAGATTATATAAAGTATAGTATATTTTTACAATATAAAAGATTAATTTGTATCTTTGTGAAAAAAATATGTCAAAGGAACGTATATCGGTGGTTTCGGATTT
>JAVBNP010000002.1:0-7057 GCA_031551455.1 Bacteroidales bacterium
CGTTTTCGAGTTGACGGTTCCGTTTACGGACGACGCATCCGTGGAAAACGCGATGCATGTGGTTTCTCTGATGCTCTACATGGAATATGCACCGAAAGTTATCGCCGAACGCATTGCCGGATTAACGCCGATTGCCATGCGGCTCGAAATCAAAAAGGGCGTCAATCGGTGTACCGTGGTCAACGACAGTTATAACTCCGACACAGGCTCGCTTCTTGTAGCGCTTAATCTGTTGACACGGCAACAACAATCCGTACGAACGGTTATTCTGTCGGATATTTTGCAATCCGGAAAATCCGGAGATTATCTCTATCGCGAAGTGGCGGGATTGTTGGTCGAGAAAAAAATCAATCGACTCATCGGCATCGGACCCGAAATATCGTCACACGAAGCATTATTTTCGTGCGAAAAATATTTTTTCGAAACAACCGACGCGTTTTTGGAACGATCTGGTCATCAAATACGTTTTGCCGACGAGGCGATTCTGGTGAAAGGTTCTCGTCAATTCGAATTCGAACGTATCGTACAAGCCCTCGAAGACAAGGTTCACAAAACGGTTTTGGAAATCAATCTGAGTGCGGCAATACACAATTACAACTATTTCAAATCCCTGTTACAGCCGCAAACCAAAATGATCGTCATGGTAAAGGCATTTGCATACGGCAGCGGCAGTGTCGAAATAGCAAACGTGCTCCAATTCCACCACGCGGATTATCTTGCGGTCGCTTTTGCCGACGAAGGTAAAGAATTGCGCGAAAACGGTATCACATTACCCGTTATGGTGATGAATCCCGAGGACGGCAGTTTCGACACTTTGATTCGTTATCGTCTCGAACCCGAAATATACAATCTCCGTTTGTTGGAACAATTCGGAAAAGCCGTATCCGAACACGCGATGTACGAATATCCCGTCCACGTTAAACTGGATACGGGCATGCATCGTCTCGGCTTTTTGGAAGATGATTTGGAACATTTGACAAAATATGTCACCGGTCAATCGGCCTTGCGTGTCAAATCGGTATTTTCGCACTTGGCCGGCAGCGACGACCGCTCGTTAGACGATTTCGTTCGACAACAAATTGCCGTATTTCGTCGCATGAGCGACAAGATAAAAGCCGAAATTCGATATCCCGTCATGCGGCATATTCTCAATTCGGCAGGTATCGAACGTTTTCCCGAAGCACAATTTGACATGGTACGTTTGGGGATCGGTTTGCACGGAATCAGTGCCGTCGATTCTTCGAGAGTACGACAAATAGCCTCGTTGCGCAGCATTATTTTGCAAACCAAAAATATCCCCGCGGGCGATAGCGTGGGTTATAACCGTAAATTTTTCGCAACCAAGCCCATGCGCATCGGTATCGTACCGATCGGCTACGCCGACGGGCTTCACCGCATGCTCGGCAACGGAGTCGGCAGTTTTGTCGTAAACGGCAAACGGGTTCCTTTGGTCGGCAACATGAGCATGGATATGTGCGCCGTCGACCTCACCGATACGGATGCTTCGGAAGGCGATCCCGTGGTTATTTTCGGCGAAGAATATCCCTTGGCGGAAATCGCCGCACAAATGCAAACCATTCCCTACGAAGTGCTGACACGCATTGCACCGCGTGTGAAACGAATTTATTTTCAAGAGTAATTTTTTCTCAAAAGATCAAAACCTATCGGGTTTCAAAAACCCAATAGGTTTTGATGATCTGCTTTTCAAATTATCTTTTCGAGTTCACCGATATTTTTCGCAATATCTTCGTCCGTCAAAGTATAATTTGTTAAATCGCCGGCAAAATATTGGTCATACGCAGCCATATCTACCAATCCGTGTCCTGAAAGATTGAAAAGAATCGTTTTTGCGACGCCTTCCTCCTTGGCTTTCAATGCTTCGGTTATTACGGCTGCGATGGCATGCGACGACTCGGGAGCGGGCACGATCCCTTCCGTACGGGCAAAAAGGACACCCGCATTAAACGAATCCAACTGTTTAATATCGACAGCTTCCATCATTTTGTCTTTCATTAATTGACTGACAATGGTACCAGCCCCGTGGTAACGTAGTCCGCCCGCATGAATATGCGCCGGAGCAAAATTATGCCCGAGCGTGAACATCGGCAATAACGGAGTATATCCCGCTTCGTCGCCGAAATCGTATTGAAATACTCCGCGGGTCAGTTTGGGACAAGATGCCGGTTCGGCCGCGATGAAACGCGTTTTCCGACCGTTTTGCAAATTATGACGCATGAACGGGAAAGAAATACCCGAAAAATTCGATCCTCCGCCGAAACAACCGATAACGATGTCCGGATATTCTCCGGCAATTTCCATCTGCTTTTCGGCTTCGAGCCCGATCACCGTTTGATGCAGCGACACATGATTCAATACGCTTCCCAACGTGTATTTGCACCCGGGCGTTTGCATGGCCAATTCTATGGCTTCGGAAATGGCCGTTCCCAAACTTCCTTGATAGGTCGGATGTTCGGTAAGGATTTTACGACCCGCTTTGGTCGACATGCTCGGCGACGCAATCACTTGTGCACCCCATGTTTGCATAAGCGAGCGACGATACGGTTTTTGTTCGTAACTTATTTTCACCATGTATACGGCCAACTCCAAACCGAAAGTTTTCGCGGCAAACGACAATGCCGTTCCCCATTGTCCCGCACCCGTTTCGGTCGTGATATTGGTCAAGCCTTCCTTCTTGCAATAGTAAGCTTGCGCCAAAGCCGAATTCAACTTATGCGACCCGACCGGGCTGACACTTTCGTTCTTGAAATAAATGTGCGCGGGAGTATCCAATGCTTTTTCCAATTCGTACGCACGTACCAGAGGAGTGGGGCGATATATTTTGTATTTATCGCGAACTTCTTCGGGGATGTCGATCCAAACATCGGTTTGATTTAATTCCTGTTTGGAAACTTCTTCCGCAAAAATGGGAAACAGATCTTCGGGTTTCAACGCTTGTTTCGTTCCCGGATGCAAAATAGGCATCGGTTTATTGGGCATCTCTGCCGCGATGTTATACCATTTCGCGGGAATTTCCGCCTCACTCAGTACAATTTTTTTGAATTTTGTCATGATGATTTGATTTTTAATTGATGAATAAATATTTGATTTCTTTTAGATTGCGCATAAAAACAAAAAGAGCCTGTTGGATTGAACAACAGGCTCTTTGGATACTATTATATATAGACACAACAACACCTCATCGTTCAGGGAACAATGTGTGCCACCACCAAAAATTTACGTTTATGTTTGTGCCTTGATACATTTCTTTCTTTTGATGCTGCAAATGTACGACTTTTTTAATACGTTTTTATTTTTTTCGAAAAATTTATTCGATCTCATGCCGAAATTTTCGAAACCCGAACGGGTGTTATTTCCTCGCCGATTCCGTCATTCATACTCGAACGGAATCTCCAATTGTGTCGGCAGCAACCGAAACGATCGTCGATGATATGATGTAATTCCGTGTTTTGCAATAGCATCGCGATGTTCACGCGAAGGATAGCCTTTGTTTCTTTCCCAGCCGTATTGCGGAAATTCTTCGGCAAGCGCCGTCATGTAGTCGTCACGGTAAGTTTTTGCCAATACCGAAGCCGCGGCAATCGAATAATACAACGCATCGCCTTTTACGATGCTCCGATGCGGAATGTCGGGGTAAGAAATAAAATAGTTCCCGTCGATGATCAAAAAGCCCGGTTTCTCGGTTAATTGCTCCACCGCTTTGTGCATGGCGCGTACCGACGCCTTCAATATGTTGATCTTATCGATTTCGTGATTATCGAGCGAGGCAACGGCCCACGCAACGGCTCGTTCTTGTATCTCGTCGCGCAGACGATAACGTTGCTTGGCCGTCAGTTGCTTCGAATCGGTAAGCGTATCGTGCGCAAAATCTTTCGGAAGAATAACCGCAGCCGCAAAAACAGGCCCCGCCAAACATCCGCGACCCGCCTCGTCGCAACCGGCTTCGATTAATGATTCTTGAAAAAAAGATTTCATAAGAAAGACGTATAAGCTAAACCTATCAGGTTTTCGAAACCTAATAGGTTTTTTATCTCATTGGCATAAAAAGTTCATTTGTCACCGCTCTTTCCGGCACCTCCAATTTCTTAACATCTATCCTCTTCAACGGCTTTATCCTCTCCGCACACTGACTTTCCGGTGCCATAATCCATCCGTCATCCGTTATTTGAATATTCACTTCCGGGAAATCCGTACGCGTGAGATGTTGTATCACAGAGATCACGCGCCGAGCGGGGTCGTAGCGCGGCGTTCGATCTTCGTTGGGCTGATATGTCGGTGTGATTTGCACTTTGTAGAAACAACCCGTCGGATCGGTATAAATGCGAAAAATAGGCGCCAAGCCGTTGATGCCTTCCACGTTGACGCGGCTCACCGTGCTGAAATTCCCCATGCTGTAAGCAATGAACCGGTTTTTATAAACTTCCACGGCGCGCGTCACGTGCGGACCATGTCCCAATAAAATATCGCCGCCCGCATCGATCATCGCGTGCGCAAACTCGTACACATTGCCGCGGTTCTCACCGATAAAGTTTTCCGTTTTGCGTGTCACGTGCTGGTATGTTTTCCCTTCGGCGCCCGCATGAAACGACACGATCACGATGTCGCAACTGTCGTTCAAACTCCGCACGATTTCTTGCGCCGCGGGAATATCTTTCACATCAACCGTCCCCGTGTTCGGAGCGAAGGCGCAGAACCCGTATTTGATGCCGTTTTTCGTGAATATGGCCGTGGGGCAACTCAGCAACCCGGCATAACGAATACCGGCTTTGTTCAATGTTTGCACAGTCGATGTACGGCCTTGCTCGCCAAAATCGCCCATGTGATTATTCGCCAAGCTCATGATGTCGAATCCCGCATCGACCAAGCATTGCACATATTCCGTCGGCATTCCGAAAGTGTAGCACCATTCGGGGCTGTTGCAGGTTTTCGATCCGACCTTCGAATCGGTCATGGCGCCTTCCAAATTGCCGAAAAGGATGTCGGCATTCGCAAAATAAGGCAATACCTGCGAAAACGAGCGGCTGCAATCATTTCCCGGAGGAAGATATTGTCCGTCGGGAAAAATCGTTCCCATCATGATGTCGCCCACCGCAACAATTTGAACGGTGTCCGGCAGTTCGGATGCCGGAACGGTATCGGCAGCCGTTGCCCAAATCCGACCGATCGGGCACAAAACGAATAAAAGAATCGAGAATAAATATTTCACTTTTGGCGCGTTTGATAATTTCGGAATATTTGTCGCGCAACAAAGGTAAATGTTTTCAATGATTCCACACCAACATCACTTGCAGTCCTTTTCCCGCAAAACGATTGCTTTCCGCTTGGGCGGGAATTTGGTACGTCGCGGGGTTCCAATACGCCATCACATACAAAGTGATATGATTCAGTTGCCGTTGCCAATTAATAAAATTATATGAACCGTTGTTCGTCCAATCGTAATAAATCATCGCGCTGATATTGTCGAACATACCGACGGGATACGAGAGCGACAAACCCGAAAAAGTAGTCGTATTGGCGAAACCGAAAGCGTATCGATCGTTCGAATAAACCAACTGTTCGAAAGTCGCCGCCAAACCGTTGCCGATACCGAACGTATAATCGGTTCCCAGCGTGATCATTTCTTGATTGGTCAGTATGCCGAAGTCTTTATTGAGTCGCGTCCACGAAGTCTCAAGCCACAAACCGACCGTCACGTCGAGCCTCATGTCAAAACCGATCCGATTTTCGCCGACATCGCCGTATGTTTCGGGCAGATATGCACCGAGATCGCTCGCATCGGCCACACGAAAATGATACGACAATGCCGCTTCGCCGCGCGGTACGGGAAGTTGCGCGCGTCCGCCCGCTTCGGGATATCGGCTGCTTGTCGGAATTACTTCCCAACCTTTGGGATCGTCGTTACCGTACAACCCCCAAATCCAAATATTGGCATTATTTTGAAAATAGCGGCGAAACAGCAAGCCCCACACACCGTCGGTCAGTTGCAGCGGATCGCGCGGATCTACGCGATCGAACCACATCAACGGTCGGAACATTTGCGCCGAACCGAAATTGATTTTCTGCAACCCAAGCCGAAGCTCCATACGATCGGTCGAATAGCGCGCCCAAGCGCGGTACGGCTTAATTTTCCCGTCGGTCGTAACGCTGTCGAACGGCGAAAATCCCACATCGCCGAAGATGTTGGCCGATGCCTCGAAATCGATCAAACGCTTCTTTTTCAACGGAAGTTTATAATCCAATTGCGGAATGTAGCGCCCGCCGAACCAACCTTCGAGCGCATTGTCGGGTGCAAACTGCCCCCATGCCGATACTTGCCCGCTATACCGAAACGACCGAACGGAATCCTCCCGGGCCGAAACACTCAAAGGAAAGAATAACAAATATATAATTAACCACGGAGACACAGAGGACACAGAGAAAAAGCTCCATGTTCTCCGTGCCTCCGTGGTCAATTTGAATCTATCTTTCATTCGAAATACCGTAAATAAAAAAGTTGGCGATTTCGCGCGTCATATCTTCCACATTGTCATAAGCTTTCAGGATGCGTTCGTCGCCGGCGATTTCCTGCATCTTGTCGAAAATGATCATCAGCAATTCGGGCTTGATATCTTTTCGCATCCAACCTTTTTCCTGCGCTTTGGCAAATTCTTTCAGAGTATTTTTCATGCGCTCGCGGATGTTCGCACGCAAATATGTCGCTATTTCCGAGTCGGACGTTTGGTACAATTCCGCGATGAACTGCATCCCGGCATCTTTTCCTGTATCAAGCTTCCGCTGCACCAATATTTCCATCTTTTCGGAAAACGGCATGTCCGCGTCCATCAATTCCCGAAAAACCCGTTCGTTTTCATCAAAAATTTCGGTCAGCATCGTTTCTGCCAATTTCGTTTTATTCGGGAAAAACTTGTAAAACGTCATTTTGCTGACATTCGCTTCCGCACAAATCTCCTCCACGGTCACTTTCCGGATGCCGTATCGAAAAAACAGCTTTCGGGCGGCTGTCATAATATGGTCGTATTTTTTGCTTTTTCCGACGATC
>JAVBNP010000141.1:0-6219 GCA_031551455.1 Bacteroidales bacterium
ATGCGAAGGCGAACCCGAAGCAACCATCGGAATCGATTTGAAGAAACTGAGAAACATCACCGTCGAAGGAAACGGATCGGAGTTCGTCTTCCACGGACGCATGCAAATCGCGTCAATCGATTCCTGCGAAAACATCACCTTCCACAATTTTTCCGTCGATTGGGATCGTCCGTATATTTCGCAAGGCGTGATCGTCGAAGCTACCGACAATTATCTGGATGTGCGAATCGACAAAACGAAATATCCGTACATCATTGAAAACGAGCAAATCATGTTCACGGGCGAAGGATGGAAACTGCCCGTCATCAAAGCTTACAACAACCTGTTCGACAAGGACTCGAAAGAAATCGTTTCGCAAACTTGGGACAGTCCGTTAAGCGATATTTTTCAAAAGAAAGCGGAAGAACGGGAAAACGGGATCGTGCGTTTTCATGCGCGCCCCAAAATGAAACCCGAGAGCGGAACCTACGTGACGTTGTTTCACACAAGGTATCTGACTAACGGCATTCATGTGACATTCAGCAAGAATACTTTATTGAAAGATTTGACGATTTATCATGCGTTAAGTCACGGCGTTTTGGCGGAAATGTGCGAAAACGTTACCATCGATCGTGCCGAGATGACGGTTAACGAAGCCAAAGGGCGGGTGTTCAGTATCGTTGCCGACGCTTCGCATTTCATTAATTGCAAAGGCCTCGTCAAAATAGAAAATTGCGCACATACGGGGCAAGGCGACGATTTCATCAACGTGCACGGGCGCAACATTCCGATCCGGAAAATCGTTGACGCGAAAACCGTGGAAATCGATCTCAACGGACGATACATCACCGCGGGCGACGAAATTTGGTTTATCGATCGGAAAACGGCGCAAAGAGGAAAAACGACGGGAATCGTCGAATCCGTCACTCCGATTCGCGAGGCCGATCAAATCAAAGAATATTTGATACGGTTTACTGCAGCCTTACCTCAAAACGTAAAAGTCGACGACATCATGGAAAACAAAACGCGGACGGCATCTTTGGAATTACGGAATTGCAAAATATTGAAAAAACACCGTGCCAGAGGCATTTTGGCTTCCACACCCGGAAACGTGGTGATCGAAAACAATTACTTTCGGTCGGCGGGAACCGCCATTCTGATTGAGGGCGACACAGATGTGTGGTTCGAATCGGGTGCCGTCACGAACATGAAGATTCGCAACAACGTTTTCGAGGATTGTCTCACTTCCGGAAATGCTCGCGGCGACAGATGGGAATGGGGCGAAGCCGTGATAACGATTTCGCCGTCGCCCCGACCTTTGGATGAAACGACAGAACCATATCATCGAAACATCGTCATCGAAAATAACGTTTTCAAAACGTTTGATGCTCCTTTGGTAAGAGCAAGATCCGTTCGCGGGTTGCAGTTCGTAAACAACGAAGTCATCAAAACATACACATACCAACCGTACACATGGCAGAAATCGGCCATTTTGCTGGACGGATGCAGAGACGTACTCATCAAAGGAAACAAATTGAATGATGCATACAAGACGAGATTGATTCAAATAGAGCACATGAAGAAATCCGACGTAAAGGCGGATAAATTATTCAACATCGAATTTGTGAAAGGATTCAACACCTATTTCAATTAACCGATAAACGCCATGCAAATCAACATCGAAAAGACGAAAGCGGGTCAATATCTTCTTTTCCCGCTGCTTTGCATCTTGTTCGGCTGCTTCGGCCATCGACCGGACGGCGAAAGTCAATATCGCGATTTTGCCCCCGACGGTATTCCGTTTACCGTGGCCGACTCGGCTTGGAATGTTGATTCCGTCGGAAATCATCGGGCCGTTGTTCAAGTAACCGGTGCGAAACAAAATGTCGTTAAGGTAACCTTACCGTGGCGACGACCCGACATGCGCCCCGAAACCAAGAAAATAGTTGTTGTCGACGCAACAACGGGACGCAAAACGAAAAACGTCGCCGTCATCGAATTCTCCGCCGAAAAGGGAGTGGTCGCATTTGAACCGCAAACCGTACCCGGCAAGTATTACGTGTATTACCTGCCGTACAAATTCAGAACGGGATGGGACGATGCTCGCTACGGAAAACCTTGGAACGACTATCTGCCACCGGTATATAATGCCAATCCGGATTGGGCGAAAACGGCAAAAACCGACATCGAATCCCTGCCCGAAGCAAAAGTCGTTCGTTTCGAAGCGCGATCAAGATTCGATTTTTTCACCCCGATGGGATTGATCGCTACCGCGAATGAAATTCAAACGTTAAAGCAAAAAGCGAAAGGTGATTTTACGATTTTTCCCGAAGATCGCGCTTTCCCGATCCGTCTGTCCGGTATCCCGGCACGTTGGGTGGCCTCGGGTCCCTCGCACGAATTCGAAGGTTATGCCATGCCCGGCGAATACTACGTTTGGCAAATCGGGTTGTGGGCAGCGGAAAAAGAAATGAAAAATGTCCGTTTGGAATTCGGCGATTTCAGACACAGCTCACGGAAAAATATGATATCGCGGAACGAAGTCACTTGTTTCAATCTCGAAGGTACCAATTGGGACGGCCAACCAATCGCATTCGATGTAAACGTTCCGTCCGGCAAAGTGCAGGCGTTATGGTGCGGATTTCAGATTCCGAAAAACGTCGGTGCGGGAACATATGTCGGAACCGTGACCGTATCGGCCGAAAATGCGACGCCGCAAACCGTGGAAATCACCATTAGAACGGGAAAAGAAATTATGGTCGATAACGGCGATAATGATTTGTGGCGACACTCGCGACTTCGCTGGCTCAATTCGACTATTGGAACAGACAACCTACCCGTGGCGCCGTATGAGGCCTTGCAACTTGACGGCAACAAAATAACGGCTACGGGAAAAACCTTGCTTATCGGATCAAGCGGCCTGCCGCAATCCGTCGAGATTAACGGACGTAAAATCTTGGATCGGCCGATGTCGTTCGTCGTCGAAACCGACCGCGGGAATATTGTTTTCGATGCGACAAACGTCAATATTGAAAAGAAAGCCGACGGCCTGATCGCTTGGAATGCCTCGTCCGAACAAAACGGGATCAACTTCGATTGTTCCGCTTACATGGAATACGACGGATATCTTCGTTATCACGTCAAATTATCCGCCGCGGACGAAATATCCGTGAAAGACATCAAACTCGTTGCGTCGTATACGCCCGAAGCGTCGGAATATTTTATGGGTGTCGGGAACAAAGGAGGAAACCGTCCCGCCAATTACGCATGGGATTGGAAAGGCCCGTGGGACAGTTATTGGATCGGCGGCGATCAAGCGGGGTTGCAAACCGAGTTCAGAGGCGGCGCTTATCACGGTCCGCTCCTCAACGATTACAAACCTGCTCCGCCCGAAACATGGGCAAACGACGGTCTCGGAAAAATACACGTAACGGGAAACAAAGGTCAATCGGCAATGGTGATCGCATCGACGGGAAAGAATACGATATCGGCCGATATCGCCGATTTTGAATTTGCCTTGTTGATCACTCCCGTGAAACCCGTCAATACGGCCAAACATTTCTCGGAAAGATATTACCACAACGATCCCGCGGGCTTTGCCGAAGCCGCAAAAGAAGGGGCGAACATCGCCAATATCCATCATTCGTGGGGATTGAATCCCGTGATTAATTACCCGTTCATCGTACGGGATCCTTTGAAGGAGTATATCCGAGAGCAACATGCCGCCGGAAGGAAAGTAAAATTGTATTACACCATTCGCGAACTGACGAGCCACGCTGTGGAAGTTCACGCGCTCAAAAGCTTGAACCACGAAATATTTGCTTCGGGCGTCGGGCACGGCGTACCATGGCTTTGCGAACATCTGATCGATGATTACAAACCGGCATGGTATACCGAACTCCCGGGACAAACCGCCGATGCGGCGCTCGTGCTGAACGGGTTCTCGCGTTGGATTAATTATTATCTCGAAGGGCTGCGTTGGATGTTCGAGAATTATGAAATCGACGGCATTTACATGGACGATGTTGCGTTTGACCGGGAAGTGATGAAACGGATGCGTAAAATCATGGCTCGATACCGTCCCGGAGCCGTTATCGATTTGCATTCCAACACCGCATATTCCATAGGCCCCGCCAATCAGTACGCCGGGTTTTTCCCGTACGTGGATCGGCTTTGGTTCGGCGAAAGCTTCAAATACAACCAAATGTTGCCCGACGAATGGTTCGTCACCTTCTCGGGAATACCTTTCGGACTGATGAGCGAGATGTTGCAGGACGGCGGAAATCGTTACCTCGGCATGGTGTACGGAACCACCGCCAGACATTCGTACGGACAATATTCGCCCGCTCCCGTATGGAACCTGTGGAAAACATTCGGTATCGAACAAGCGCAAATGATCGGATATTGGGACGAGGCTTGCCCCGTAAAGACAAACCGTCCCGACGTAAAAGCCACCGTATTCGTTCGCCCCGACAAAATATTGATCGCATTGGGCAACTTCGGCGATACCGATCAAACGGTGAATCTGTCTTTCGATTGGGAGAAGCTGGGCTTGGATTCTTCGAAGGTAGTTGTGGCGGCGCCGCACGTGGAAGATTTTCAGGAAGAACAAGTTTTCAAGACGAATGATGCGATTTCGATAAAGAGCAAGGAAGGAAAATTGCTGATCGTAAGTAAGCCTTGATAAAATATCATGACAAAATTAGGAATTACCATATTTCAGCATGCTTGGTATCATAAATAGCGTAGAGAGTGATAGCTATAATCGAGTTGAACATAAAATCCTTTAACGTTGGCGATAATTTCCCGACAGCAATTTGATAATTTTAAAACAAAATAATTATGACTATATTTTTTTCCTTGATTTTATTGATATTATGTTTTTATAATTCTTTCTCTCAAAGATTATTGACTTCTTGGAGTCAACAAAATATTGAAAATTATACGAAAGAAATGTATGATGAAGCACAAAAACTCACAACGTCAGAACTTTTAATCAAAAACTTAAATGATAAAAGTTGGATTGCAGTTTTCTTAACCCTAAATGCATCAATAAATAATTATTCAAAAGACACAGTTTATTTGAAAGCCCTTGCTGAACAAATAACAAACAATACAGAAACGAAATTAGAAGGAACCAGCAGATTGATTATTTGGGACAGAATAATTAGTAGGGATATAATATTTGAGTGGTGATGTAAAAAGTATGCTGCTGTAAACAATTGGCCAATAGGGACAAAGCGATTATTTTTGTTTTGTGAAAGTACAAATAACCCTCTATTGTCCCCATTGCCAAAGTTCAAAGGTAAAGAAAAACGGAAAAAAACGGATAAGAAACGGATAAGAAACAGAATTACATGCGTAAAACCTGTCATCGACAATTCATAGGGGATCACGCCTTGTGCTATAAAGATTGTCATTCAAGTATTATCCGCCGGATATTGTTGATGTTGGTCAGAGGGATCGGGATAAGGGATGTCTCAGAGATCGAAGGAATAAGTATAAGAAAGGTGCTGTCGGTTTTGATCAAATCATCTTATGTACTTAAGCCCAAACACACACACATTATGCGTCCTTGGAAGTTGATGAATTTTGGACTTATGTGCAAAAGAAAAGTAATAAAGTATGGCTTATTTATGCCTATGATCGTTCCAGCGGAGAAATAGTGGCTTATGTTTGGGGTAAGCGTAATTTGAAAACAGCAAGAGCCTTGCGGAAGAAACTCTCTGAATCAGGTGTTACTTACACAAATATTTGTACGGATGATTGGCTAAGTTTTGTGACCGCTTTCAAGGAAGACGATCATATCATCGGAAAAGCAAATACTGTCGGAATAGAGGGCAACAACTGCAGGCTCAGACATCGAATCAGAAGAGTTTTCAGAAAAACTTGTTGTTTCTCAAAGAAAATGAAAAATCATCTGAAAGCTTTTGATATAGCTTTCTTTTATATCAATTGGGGATATGTCTAAAAGAAGAACATACTTTGTGCATCACCACCTTTTGTCGATGTAACAATTAAACAGATAAGTTGGTTTAAGAAGTTCTGATGGTTGCCTTTGCCACCTTTCGAAAACTATAGTCATTTAAAACAATAAACAAAACCGCAAAGGCATGATAAAATAAGAAAATAAAATGGAAATAAAATCACTTGGAAAAACAGGCTTCGAAACGATATTCAAAGCATTTAGCCTGGCTTTTGCCGACTATGATATTCAACTGAACGCCGAAGAACTCGAAA
>JAVBNP010000244.1:0-19849 GCA_031551455.1 Bacteroidales bacterium
AATCGTATATGCCGACGGCGGAAAGGACAGCGTGGGACATGATATGGGATTGCCGGTATTCAAACAGGGCGGCGAAACTTTTGACGCACGCTCGCTTTCGTACAATTTTTCCACGTCGAGAGGTTTCATACACCAAACAAAAACACAGCAGGGCGAAGGCTTCATGCACGCGGAAAAATCCAAACGTTATCAAGACGGCCACATCGACATGGCGGGTGGCAAATATACCACTTGCGACGCCGATCATCCGCATTTTTATTTGGCACTGAGCAAGGCAAAAGTAATCCCGGGCGATCAAGTCGTATTCGGTCCCGCACACATGGTGTTGCTCGATATTCCTTTACCGTTGTTTTTGCCTTTCGGTTTTTTCCCGTACACCAATAAAAAATCGGTTTCGGGTATCTTGCCGCCCAGTATCGGTATGGAAGCAACCCGCGGATTGAGCTTGACCAACGGCGGATATTATTTTGCATTCAGCGATCGGTTCGACGCCACGTTGCGGGGCGATATTTATTCGACGGGAACATGGAAAGCAAATCTGACAACCCGATATTTGGTACGGTACAAATACAACGGAAATCTCGACTTCAACTACGGGGTTAATGTCTCGGGCGAAAAGGGATTCGATCAAGTCAAACAGAAACAGTATTCCGTTCAATGGCGACATACGCAAGACGCCAAAGCGCATCCTTATCGGAATTTTTCGGCAACCGTTAACTACAGCAGCAGTTCGTACGATAAAGAATTCAATTATACCAATCCGCGCGATTTATACACCAATACCAAAAATTCGAGTGTTTCATACAATCGGAGTTGGCCTAACTCGCCTTTTCGTTTGTCGGTGAATATGCGACACAGTCAAAATTCGCAAACTCAAATCGTTGATATCAGTTTCCCGACCACTTCATTTTCCATGGACCGCATTTATCCGTTTCGTAAAAAAGAGAGTGTCGGCAAAGCAAAATGGTACGAAGACATCGCGTTGCAGTACGATGCAAACTTGGACAATACGTTGAGCGGAAAAGAAGGCGATTTGTTCAACGAGAAAAACTTGAAAAAAATGAAAAACGGGTTTCAACACAAGATCCCTCTTTCCGTTAATTTCAAGGCCATGAAATTTATTAACATCACTCCGTCCATGAACTACAACGGGGTGTTGTATACAAGTCACATCCGTAAGTATGCTACCAGAGATTCCGCAAACAAAAGCGTGATAAAAACGGATACCATACAAGGGCTATCCTATGCGCATGCGTTGTCGCCGACGCTTTCGGTTTCGGCCAATCCGAAATTTTACCTGATGAACGTGTACGGTCCCAACTCCAAAATCGAAGCCGTCCGCACGGTAATTTCGCCAACGATCGGAGTCAGCTACATTCCCGATTTGAGCGGATTGTTCGACTATTACGAATCATATACGGATCCGACTACGGGGCGAGAAGTTAAATATTCGAAATACGACGGCTATTTGTACGGAACACCTTCCGCTCCGGGACAAAGCGGATCAATCTCCCTTGGTTTAAACGGTAACGTGGAAATGAAAGTACGTTCGGATAAAGATTCCACCGGAACATCAAAAAAGATCAAGATACTCGACCGTATTGATGCGCGAACTTCTTACAATATGTTTGCCGACTCGATGAATTGGTCGAACATCAGTTTATCGGCAAGCACTACCGTATCTGTATTGAATTTAACCGTAAGCGGAACCGTCGATCCTTATAAACTGACGCCTGCCGGGAACCGCATCGATCAATTCGGCCCGCGACTCACCGGTGTGACATTCAATACGGGAATATCGTTGCCTTTGGAAAAAAAAGAAAAGAAGGAAGGAGATAAAGAAAAAGGAACTACCTCGAAAGAAGACTATTCGTATTTCGATGTTCCCTGGAACCTATCCATATCATACAGTCTCGGTTATTCCAAACCGCTTTTTGACGGAAAAATCACGCAAAACTTGAATTTTTCGGGTAATGTCACCTTAACTCCGAAATGGACGCTCAATTTCTCGTCGGCATATGATTTCGACGCCAAACAAATATCGTATGCCACCGCGAGCATACAACGCGATCTCCATTGTTGGACCATGAGCTTTAACTTCTCTCCTTTCGGTACCGCCAAGTATTTTTTCTTTCAAATCAATGTCAAATCCGGCACCTTGCAAGATTTGAAATACGAAAAGCGTAAGAGCCAATACGATTACACGCAATGGTAAAAAGGTCTTACTCCGATCCCGGCTCGAAAGAAAAATTGATCAACATCATCACCATGGGATGTTCCAAGAATTTGGTCGATTCGGAACATCTGATGCGACAACTGACCGCGGCGGGATTTAATACGGTGCACGACGCTCCGTTAACCGCGGCAAAAACGGCAGTGATTAATACGTGCGGGTTTATCCACGATGCCCGTCAAGAATCGATCGATATGATTTTACGGTGCGCTCAAGCGAAAACCGACGGAATCATTGATCATTTGTTTGTTATCGGATGCCTGTCGGAACTGTACAAGAAAGAATTGGAAAAAGAAATTCCGGAAGTTGACCGATATTTCGGTGCAAGGAACCTTGAAGAGATCATTCGTTCGATTTCCGGCGATTATCGTTACGAATTACGCAACGAAAGAGTCATTTCGACGCCCGGGCATTATGCGTATCTTAAAATTGCCGAAGGATGTAATCGAACATGTGCGTTTTGCTCCATACCGCACATTCGCGGGCCGCATGTTTCCGTGCCGTTTGACGATGTGATTGAAGAAGCTCGGTTTTTGGCCGACAAAGGGGTTAAGGAATTGTTGGTGATCTCACAAGACATTACGTATTACGGTTTGGATTTATATCGAAAACAAATGTTGCCCGAAATGATTGCAAAACTTTGCGAAATCGACGGTATCGATTGGGTACGACTGCATTATACATATCCTAACCGTTTTCCTATGAAAGTGATCGACTTGATGCAACGCGAACGCAAAATTTGCCGTTACATCGATATTCCCGTACAACATGTTTCCGACAAGGTGTTGAAAAATATGCGCCGAAACATCACCGGTGAAGCAACATCGGATTTGATCGGAAAAATACGCGCCAAAGTTCCCGACATCGCTCTTCGTACCACGCTTATTGTCGGTCATCCGGGCGAAACGGAAAAAGATTTCGACCAATTGGTCGATTTTGTGGAACAAACGCGTTTCGATCGACTCGGTGTGTTTACATATTCGCACGAAGAAAATACCTATGCCGGCAAACATTATCGCGATCGCATTCCCAAAAAGGTAAAACAGGAACGCGCCGACCGAATCATGGATATCCAGCGTCGTATATCGGAAGAACTGAATCGCGAAAAAATCGGAGAAACGTTCAAAACCATTATCGATCGCCGCGAAGGCGACTATTATGTCGGTCGTACCGAATACGATTCACCCGAAGTGGATCAGGAAATATTGATTTCGCGCAACAAACAAGCATTGGAAATCGGCGAATTTTATCCCGTGCGCATCAATGAAATCACGGAATTCGACATGTACGGAACCGTGTCGAAGGAATAATTATTCGGATTCGGTAAAGACACCAAAGCACGTTTAAATTTTACAAATCACGCGATTAAGAATCGGTGGCTAAAGCTCCTTAGTATGGTTTATCTTTAATTGTTGACTAAAGTCAACGGCAATGAAGGCAAAATCAAATCATTGCCGTCAACTTCAGTTGGCGGAATAAATGAACACAACCATAGAGGCTCAGCCGAACATTATCTTTCATTTTTAAACAAGCGCTCAACTTTTTGACGAAAAAAATCTACTTTTACGTTTCGTTGATTTTTATTTTTTCGTGATGAATCGATTTTACTTTTTCCTGTTTCTTTCGATATGTCCGGTTGTTTCCGCGCAAGACAGCCTCAAACATCTTACGGTGCGCAGTTGCATGCTTTCCGAATCGCTTTTACTGCAAACGCCCGTTTTGAGTGACAGCGTTAATATTTTCGGTGATCGGTACGATTTGAGTCGGATGTTGAAAACCAAGGTGACGCCCAATGCTTTCAAACGCAACATCAAGCTTCTGAATGCCGATTCGACGACAGGATATTTCGTACCGAATCATATCTCAAAAGATCATGCTTCGTTACGTTTTTTGAATTTTACCGTTACCGCTTCCGGCTTTACCAAAACAAAATTAAAAATCACTTCGCCGCATGCCGTTGAAATTTACATCGAAGGCGAAAAAGTTACCGAAAAAACATCTGTGCAAAAAAGTTTGGAAAAAGCATCATCCGTCGATTGGTCGTGGACATTGGAGCCGCGAACGTACGAAGTTGCCGTCAAATGTCTTTTTCCCGCAAACGATTCGATTCCGTTCGGCGCAAAGATCGTTTTGGAAGCCGACAAATCGGAAGATTTAGCCAAATTGCGGATTGCTGCGGAGCAAAAACAACGTTTATTTACCTTGAGGGATGTATTGGAAGGCGAACGTCCCATAGCCGCGGAGGTTTCCGCCGACGGAAAATATGCCTTATTGCGTTCGACGGTTGTGTTGCCCAAAGGAAAAAAATACAACCGCACTGAAATATTCAATTTGACAAACGGTAAAAAAACAGTAACCGTCGACAACGAAAAGAATTGGAAATGGATGCCCAAAGGCAGCCGTCTGTACGAAATTTCGGAAGGAGCAAACGGTCGAAAATTGACGGTAAAAGATTTGTTGTCGGGAGAAGAAACCGTATCGGCGGAAAGTCTTCCCGAAGGCAATTTCGAGTGGTCGCCCGATGAACGTTTCCTCCTGTTCACTGTTACCGATAAAGCGCCCGAAAGTAAGGACGGAGGCGTTCGCCAAGTATTGACGCCGCAAGATCGCCAATCGGGTTGGCGCAATCGCTCGTTCATTTATCGTTACGATTTGGCAACGGGATTACTTCAACCGTTGGTATTCGGTTATCGAAACGTAGCGTTATCCGCCGTGAGCCCCGATGCGCAATCCATAGTTTTTTCCACACTTCGGGATGATTATACCGAACGTCCGTTTGCTCTCCGTACTGTTTGTCTGCTGAATCTCGTTAATATGAAAGTCGACACGTTGTGGCATGATATTAAATACGGCGAAGTCGCCTGTTTCTCGCCCGACGGAAAACAATTGCTGCTTCTCGGCGGCCCCGAATCGTTCGACGGTATCGGGAAAAGCAACGCCGTAAACGGAATTCCGAACAATTTCGATACGCAGGCGTATATTTACCGAATTTCCGACAAATCCGTCAAACCGTTGACCTTGCATTTTAATCCGTCGATACAGTCCGCTCAATGGAGCAAAGCGGACAACAACATTTATTTCGTTGCAACGGACGAAGATTACGTGCGTTGTTATCGATATCTCACCAAAAAAGAAAAATTCGAAAAACTGAATTTACCGGCGGAAGTATTGCAAAGCTTTAATGCGGCCATCGATGCTCCGGTTGCCGTCGGCGTGGGACAAAGCGCCTCATATGCCTCAACGGCTTTTAAGGTCGACTTGCGAAACGACAAGTCGGCCGTGTTCGCCGATCCGATGAAACCGATGATGAACGCGATACAGCTCGGCAAGGTTCAAGATTGGACGTTCCGTTCATCGGGAAAAGACGATATCAAAGGACGTGTGTATTATCCGTACGATTTCGAAGACGACAAAAGATACCCGTTGATTGTTTATTATTACGGAGGCACGACGCCGGTAAGCCGGACGTTTGACGGACGTTATCCTTTTCATTTGTATGCTTCGATGGGATACGTGGTGTACGTGATACAGCCGAGCGGAACCATCGGATTCGGTCAGGAGTTTTCGGCCCGTCACGTAAATGCATGGGGAAAACGAACGGCCGACGAAATTATCGAAGGAGTATCGGAATTTTGCGACGTTCACCCGTTTATCGATCGTAAAAAAATCGGATGCATCGGCGCTTCTTACGGCGGATTCATGACCATGTATCTGTTGACGCGAACCGATATGTTTGCCGCGGCGGTTTCTCATGCCGGCATCAGCGACATCACGAGTTATTGGGGCGAGGGATATTGGGGTTATTCGTACAATTCCGTGGCGGCGGCCGATTCGTATCCGTGGAACAATACGGACTTGTTTGTCGGACACAGCCCGCTTTTTTCCGCCGATAAAATAACAACGCCTCTTTTGTTGTTGCACGGCGATGCGGACACCAACGTTCCTCCCGGCGAAAGTATTCAAATGTTTACCGCGTTGAAAATTCTCGGCAAACCGGTGGAATTGATTACCGTGGAAGGCGAGAATCATCACATTCTGAATTACGACAAACGCATCCGTTGGAACAACAGCATTTTTGCATGGTTCGCCTATCGATTGCAAGACGATCCCGCTTGGTGGAACGAATTGTACCCGAAAAAGAATTATTGAGTTTTCTTGCCATGAAGGTATAAAGACCATCAATCAAATCGGATTTTGGCGATTAACCTGTTGGGTTTTAAAAACCCGATAGGTCTTACATCCCAACAAATCCGATTTTAAAATCCTATCGGGTTTCAAAAACCCAATAGGATATGCGTTACATAAGATTTCATTGGTAAAGTTCCTCAATAAAAGGCAAATGCATCCTTTAGGTTAGGGCTTTTGATAAATAACCGACTTCGTTGTACCTTTGCTGACCTTTTTATAGCAATGCCGATTGTTCGTATTCTTTTTATTGTTCTCGGAACCATCAGTTTAGTACTTGGTGTTATCGGCGCGTTTTTGCCGTTGTTACCCACCACTCCCTTTTTGCTTTTAACGGCTTTTCTGTATTTCAAGGGATCGCCGCGATGTTACGATTGGCTGTTGCGCCAACCGCTTGTAGGCAAATATATCCGCGACTTTCGCGAAAACAAAATCATCCCGTTACGCGCAAAAATAATATCGTTAACCTTGATGTGGGGTTGTATGTTGTATTGCGCCATTGCCGTCGTACAAATTTGGCCGCTCAAAGTATTGTTGATGCTGATCGCCGTCGGAGTTACCGTTCACATTTTATCGTTCAAAAGCAAGTAAATATCGGGATACGAAGGTATATGTTTCACAATCTCCGTGTTAACAAATGTTAATTCCCGATTGTGTCGAAAGTATCAATCGATTTATTCGTTTTCTTTACCCTTTCATTTTTGAGGCCCCTATCGGCCGGAAAAATTAATTGTTCGATATGGAAAACTTGATCCGGTTAACGGATATCGCAAAAATATACATGGTGGGCGGAACCATCGAAGTTCCCGCGCTCAAATCGGTAACGACGGATATTCGAAAGAACGAATATGTCGCCATCATGGGGCCGTCCGGTTCCGGAAAATCGACGCTGATGAACATCATCGGCTGTTTGGATACGCCAACAAGGGGAACGTACATTCTCAACAATCATGATGTCAGCAAAATGGCCGACGACCAATTGGCCGAAGTTCGCAACAAAGAAATCGGTTTTGTTTTCCAAACCTTTAATCTTCTCCCCCGATATGATGCCTTGGACAACGTTCAATTACCGCTTATTTATGCCGGGGTTCCCAAACACGAACGGGTGGAACGTGCCAAAGAAGTAATCGAACAAGTGGGATTGACCGACCGGATGCATCACAAACCGAACGAGATGTCGGGCGGTCAACGGCAAAGGGTGGCAGTTGCGCGTGCATTGGTCGGCGATCCGTCCATTATATTGGCCGACGAACCTACCGGAAACTTGGACAGCAAAACGTCAATAGATATCATGCGGCTGTTTAGCCAAATACACCGTAACGGAAACACCATCGTGTTGGTAACACACGAAGAAGACATTGCTCACTATGCGCATCGCATCATTCGATTGCGCGACGGCGTCGTGGAATCGGACGAACGAAACGAAAACATTCGGATAGACTGATCCGACAATCATTATTGCTGCTCTTCCGCCGTTCGGATAATTTCGTCGATTTTATCGGGATGCATCCGAATCATTTCGGCATCGCGGCCAAACCATGTCAATTGTCGTTTGGCATAGTGTCGCGTATTTCGACGAATCAGTTCTGTGGCCGTGTTCAAATCATGAACGCCGTCCATGTACGCGAATAATTCCTTATACCCCACCGTATTAAGTGCATTCAATCGCCGATGTGGGTACAGCGATTCCGCTTCCGCAAGCAATCCTTTTTCCATCATAATGTCCGTACGACGGTTGATTCTTTCGAATAATTCTTCGCGCGGACGATCCGGCAATATTTTTACGATGCCGAAAGGTCGCGTTCGTTGTTGCGCCGTAAGAAACGACGAATAAGGCATTCCCGTTTGCAAGCAAACCTCTATTGCTTTCATGATCCGCTTATGATTACGCAAATCGACTTTCGCGTAATGTTCCGGATCGAGCATTCGCAATTGTCGACGCAAATATTCGATCCCTTCTTCTTCGAATTTTTCGGTCACCGTTCGACGAATTTCCGGATCAACCGTCGGAAAGTCGTCAATACCCTTGCACAAAGCATCGACATATAATCCGGAACCGCCTGCCATCACCACCGTTTGGTGCTCTTGAAACAACTTATCGAGCAATTGAAGGCATTCCTGCTCGAACATGCTCACGTTGTAATAATCGAAAACGGAAAGATTCCCGATAAAATGATGCGGAACTGCAGCCAATTCTTCCGGTTCGGGCACGGCGGTGCCGATGCGCATCTCGCGATACATCTGCCGCGAATCGCACGAAATGATTTCCGTGCCCAATGCTTTGGCAACTTCAATGGCGACACGCGTCTTTCCGATGGCCGTGGGACCGACGATCACCACCAGCTTATGGTCATGTATTTTCGTGTCTATTTTATTTTGCATGCTTCCGGCAAAAATAGAAAAGTTTGCGTATTTTTGTTCCCATTGCCGAATAATGAGTGCGATTATCGTTAAAAACGGAAAGGATTAAACAACCCCGGACGTAATCGGTTTGTATGATTATAAAATGCAATCCGAGTATTAAACGCTTCTAAAAATTTACGGATATGTCAACATTTGAATTTCATCAAGTCGAATGCCCGAAATGTCACGGAAAAATAAACAGCGTCGGTCGACTCGGCGGACCAACGAAATGCATGTATTGCGGAACGGACTTCGAAATCACCGGAACCATGACGAAAGAGATCGAATCGCCGGAACGATTGGTGCCGTTTAAAACTTCGCGAAACGATTTCGAACGTGCCGCATTCGAAATGTTGGTCAATGCGGACGGTACACCGAACAATATTTTCGATCTCGTTACATTCAAACATGTCGAAGGAATATATTTACCCGTATTTCTTTACGAAGGTATTTACGATTGCTCTTGGACATGTAAGGTAAAACAATCCGAAAACGGGGCTGATCCTGCCGATAAACCCGTAAAAATAAAATATCGTTCCCAAAGCGGTGTGACGAAGGGCGACTACGCATTTGTGTGCCTCGCATGCGAAGGACCCGAAGTTCGCTCGGAGTCGGCCGAGTACCTTCGTTCATTTAATTACGATTCGGGCGCTTCCAAACCGTTTGATCCGGCCGACCTCAACGATTATTATTTTTTGACGCCCAATCTCGATAAAAGGAAAACTTGGAACAATCGGGGCGAAAGCACGCTGCGCAATACGGCGCAAATGCAAGTTATGGCGCAAATACGGGAAAGCGATTTTAAAGATTTTAAATGCGATGTTTCGGAGAAACCCGACCATGACGGACGACCGATATTGATTCCGTTCTGGATGCTGTATTACGAATATGCCGGCGAGTTGCATCACATCATGATGGACGGTACCGGTAAAAACGGCATCAAAGGGACAATGCCCATTGATCACGACAGGACGGACAAAGTCGAAAAGCCGTTCAAAATATCGAAAATCATCATGGCGGCGGCAATCATTCTTCCGATCATCTTGGCGTTTTTCGGATTATTCGACGTTGCATTGATTACGCTTGCCGCCATGTGGGTTCTCTTTTTTGTACATCGATCGTATGCCGGATGGCACAAGAAAAAAATTATCGATAAAGCGCGCAAGGAAAGACAAAACATTTGGAATAAACGCTACGCGCAAATGTAATTCGGTCATAAAACCTATTTTTACTTTCTCGTTTTTCAAAACATCGTTTCTCATGATATACAGCGTAGAGCAATGCTGCTCTCTCATCGAAAAAAAACTCGAAGAATTATCGGTCGCGCAAAAAGAACCCGTCGGTTTATACGAACCGATCGATTATGTTATGGCCTGCGGCGGCAAGCGGGTCCGTCCCGTACTTGCTTTGTTGGCCTGTAATCTTTTTGACGATCGACCGGAACGGGCCTTGATGCCGGCCGTGGCGCTCGAAGTATTTCACAACTTCACGCTGCTGCACGACGATCTCATGGACAATGCCGACGTTCGACGCAACAGACCCACGGTACACAAACGTTGGTCGGATAGTACGGCAATTCTCTCGGGCGATGCAATGATGATCTTGGCATATCGATACCTGTTTCAAGCGGAATCGACCGATCTGACCGAATTATCGGATATCTTTACCCGCACGGCATTGGAAGTGTGCGAGGGACAACAATACGATATGGATTTCGAACAACGCACGGATGTGTCGATCGGCGAATACATGCAAATGATTCGACTTAAAACGGCGGTGCTGTTGGCCGGTTCGTTGAAAATGGGCGCCGTATGCGGAGGCGCCGATTCCCGAAATGCCGAAGCCCTTTATCGATTCGGGATATCGGTCGGGTTGACGTTTCAAATACAGGACGATTGGTTGGATGTGTATTCCGATCCGAAAACATTCGGAAAAGCGGTCGGAGGAGATATTCTTTGCGGAAAGAAAACCTACCTGCTGCTCACCGCTTTCGAAAAAGCCGATGCCGAAACGCGTCAATTATTGGATATGTTGTTGAAAGATAAAAAGATGTCCGACGCCGAAAAAATCAATCGGGTGAAAGCCGTATACGATCGGTTGGATGTAAGCAACGTTGCCCGACAGGCAACCGAAAAACATTATGCGGAAGCAATGGTACATCTGCGGGAAGTGCAACTTCCGGATGCTTCGCGCAAAAGCGAACTGGAAAAATTCGCTTCGCAATTATTAAAACGCGACAAATAAAGCATAAGAATTTCCGGGGAAAACAAATACATCACAGGCTTTAAAAACCTGTGAGGTCTTTGTTTATGCAGTAAAAAGAAGAATGAGTTTCAGTTATTTTGGGTTTTGATTGTCCCCGGTTGCGTATTGTGATATCCCTTTTGCTCGCTCAACGACATCAACCATTCCAAATACATTTTATCGGGCATCTTACGGTAGCCGAGTTCGTGAATGCGAGCGTACATGGTATTAAGCCGTGCAAACATTTCTTTGTTTTCGGGTGAATTTTTATTCGGCTGCTTTCGGTATGCGCTCATCAAGGTTTCGGCTTGCAACAACAAGGCATTTACGTAGTCGGGGAAATATTTCAAAGCGGTTTCGCAACACGACAATACAAAACCCGGATTAAAATCATTGCCGAATTTCTTTTGAAATCCTTCAGCCAAATCGACCAAACACATGGCTACCGATTCTTTTTGAGACAAGGTATCCATATACACTCCGTTGCGAACGGCATCCAAATGAATATAGCCCGATGCCGTTAACCACGCATCGGTGGGGAAATAACCGCTCGTCAATTCCGTATTGTACCAGCCCGATTGCTTATTGCGTAACTTGATGTACAAATGGTTTGGAGCAAGTGACAACCAAGCCCGTTCGCCCATTTCTTCAACAATCAATTTGTAAAGTATGGGTAAGGAATGACAGTTGCCTTTATGAGTTTCAAGTAATTTGGTTACAAACATGTTGCTCCAATCCTTTTCACCTGTAAAGTCGTCGAAATTATAAGTGTATGGAAAGCTAAATATTAAGGTTGTGTCATTCAGAAAAATCGGAATAGTATCTGTCATGTATTTGAATACAGATGCATAGTTTTTTGTCATTCCCTTATCCTTGTCAAGATAAGATAAGTCAAATGTTTCTTTTAGAAAATTACAAATGGACGAACAAGATTCAATACCTTTTTCAAAATCTTCGAATCTTTTTTGATTATCATAAAAAGCATTTTCTGTCAGAAAAACCGCTTTTTTAAAATCAAAGGTATATTTTCCCTCTAATATCCCCATCTGCTCTTTATAAGCCTCATAATAAGCATCTTGAGCAAATGACAAATAGGGCAAAATTGATATTGTTATAAAAACAAAATACTTATACATAATCTTGTCAAAACTTAGTTTTTTAATTTTAGGAGTCAATAAATGTTATTGTTCATATAACCAATGACATGGATGGCAATCTAAATTATTCCACTTCGTTTGGAAAATACTATCGGCTTTTTGCAACGTATATTTATTTTTATTGACCTTTAACCAATTCTTCCAAGTACTTATATCTATTTGATAATCAACACATGTTTGATAAAAGGCAATTTCACCAAGATATAACCGAGTAGGATACTCTGTAATCAAACCAAGATAATTAACAGAATAATATACATCCGCAAATTCAACAGGCTTGCCAAGATAGAATTTTTTAACATCTTGAATTAACTTATTCATCTTTTGGTTGAAATCAATAAAAATTGTATCAGAGTATAAAATGTCATATTTTTGATACATACGTTTTTTTTGGGGTCTTTCCGATAATACAACACCTCCAAAGTATAACAAATTGATACTATCTTTTTGCTTTTGGTTGTATTTATCGCTATTGTTTTTAAGCCATCTGTTCCATGCCCTCATTGCCACACTGTCTGTACGAATTTGATACATACTGTCTATTTGTGTCAATGTATATCTGTTTTTATTCTTTTGTAACCACTTTTTCCATGCTTGCATATCCGTTTCATAATCCTTAGTAGCCACATATAATGTTATATCATGATGTTCTATTAAAGAGGTATGATTTGTAACTAAACTAAGATAAGAAATGGTGTAATGTATATCCGAATACTGCATAGCATTACCATATTCGTATAATTTGACATTATCCATCAATGTATGCACCTTACAGTACATCGGATTATTTGTATCTTCAGAACACAAAGTACAAGATTGGACTATGAATCCTATTGTTATAAAAAATATACTTGTTTGCATAAATTATTGCCAAACTGCTTTTCCTAATGGTTTTGGTTGCTCTACAGATATTATATTATAATTTTTTATATCATATTTGACAATATATTCTTTCCCCCCTTGTATAATCTTATATGTTACATATCCTGCACGACTACCTCCTCTTTCTGAATTTGGCACTCTTGTATTTCCATTAATACGGTCTTCAACACCCAGAGCAGCAGCATGTGCCGGATCATAATCGTATCCATGTTTTTGTTTTAAATATTGTTCATGCGACTCGTGCCCAAGTTTGCCAATCTGAGTTGATCCCCTTGATTCAAGAACATTAACACCCGTTACATTAAACTTTTCCATATCACCTGCGTCTATGACTCCTGTTTCAAAATTACCGACCAAAGCATCGGAAGTGTTGTATCCGACCGACATATTTACATTCACGTCATGATCATTGATTATATTTGACATTCCTTCATAAAAAGCTTTTCCTTGTTCTGTCATTTTTGACACATCGCCTTTACTATCTTTGCTCACTTCCGAGAAATTCATACTGAATTTCCCATCACCGACGGATTTAAACACGACCTTAAACTGACCTTCAAGTCCCATATTTACAATTCTTTCTAATGCCTTTCGAGCTTCATCATTTTGAAAAGACAGAACAATATCTCTCCCATCAGGATCTATAAACAATATCGGATTATTTGCACAATATGTATAAGGTGAAATGCTGTAATACCATTCTGCATGTGGATCGGGTGTAATAAACCGGCCGATTGTGTGTGCATCGAGTTGTAAGATGGTGGTATCAATTTCGGTATCCCCTGTGACCGTCTTGGTTTTAGTATCGAAAAGTACTGAACCGATCTGTACGATTTGTTCCAAATCATGAAATTCGGGGAATTGGCCGTTGGTCATGGTGGCAACTCTGACATGATAACCGAACTTGGCAAAAGGATTACCTTCTTGAGCCGATAAGCCGAATGCACCGAAAAGGCAAACGGTAAATAATAAAACTATCCTTTTCATGATCAATACATTTAATGCGTTTATTTTATGATTTGCTGTAAGCGGATGGATTTTTTTTGGTTTTCGGGCTTCTTTACCTCTTCATTTACACGGTTGAGCCAATCTAAGTATACTTCGGGTGGCATTTCTTCGTAACCTGTATCGTCCAATTCTTGATACGATTGGAGCATTATTTGGTGGAGTTTGTATGCTTGAGGACAAAGATGCAGTCTTTCCGGATTCGGCATACCCGTTCTTTCGATCACATACAAAGCGCGGGCCGTATGACTGTTTGCACGCAACATTCGCGCTCTGACGCAAGCGGGATAATACTTCAAGGCGGTTTCGGCACATTGCAGCACAAATTCGTCATAACCGTATTTGCGAACGTATCCGCTTGCCAAATCGACCAAAACATCCGCAACGGTTTCCTGTCGTGTTAACGGTTCGAGATACAGCTTATTGCGTAATGCTTCCGCTTTGATAAATCCGCTGTTCAAATAGTTTTGATCGTTGATTACGGCTCCGCAAGTCAATTCGAGATTGTGCCAACGGCTGTCGTTATCTTGAAATTTTACAAAAGAATGATCGGGCGATCTTGACAAATACGCATTATTGACACCCATTGCATCAGCCAAAATCAAACAATACTCGGGCATATTATGGCACTGACCCGAATTTTCGTCCATTACCTTCGTAATAAATCGTTTGCATAAATCTGTTCTTCCATAAAAGTCTTCAAAATCATATTGTATCGGATAATGAACCAACATTTGCTCGGCACCAGGCAATTTCAGTTTGAATGTATCGGTAATGTAATGAAACAACATCATCATTTTCACTTCGTCATCGTCGGGGTTTAAACTTTGTTGCCGTATTTTTTCTCGGCACAGACCAACCGTTTCACTTATATGATTGTTATATGCCTTATAACTCATTTTGTTTTCGAGGTATGCGTTCTCGGAAAGGAATATGGCATCTTTCAAGCTAAGTGGGGCTTCGCCTGTAAGCATTTTGCTGATCTCACCGAAAGCATTGCGATAATATTCGGCGCCGGATTCGGAACCAAAATCGGGTAACGGGATAACGCTTCTACAAACTTCAAAATTAAAAACCGGACGAGAATGCGCTTGTTGTACAAGCAGTTGTTGTTTTCTAATTTTCCCTATTTCACTTATGACCCGTACATTTTGGGCATCGGCAGAACTGCCGAAAGGTTGGTATGCGTTCGGTTGCGGAACGGTTGTGCCTTGAATGACCGCATTAGACTGCATGGTTGCAGGCTTGGGTGTGCTCACAATAGGCACATTCGGATATTGTCCACTGATTTGATGAAAAGCGAGCCCTAATAAAAACAAGAAAACAACAAGATGTTTCATCTTGCAATTTCTTGTTTTATAGTGTTTTTCCCTAATGTAAAACTTTCTCATCGGCATCACATTTAGTACATCAAAGCCGAATTATACTCTTTTCAAAGATAGAGAAAGATTTTGATTAAAAAAAGAAAAAATGTGATTTTTTTGTACTATTTTACGTTGAAATATTTGACATTTCGGAAGTTTTTTTGATTGATATCCCAAAATTTCGGAATATTGTTAATTTTGCTTTGCTCGAGTATCGTCAATATCCTTGAGCGTCTTGCGAAGAAAAGCTTCGAATTGAACCGCAAATTCGCGTCGACGTAGCGCAAACTCGACGGTCGTCTTCAAAAAGTCGAGTTTATTGCCGATATCGTATCTTTTCCCTTCAATCGTCGAAGCGATGATCTTTTCCTGCTTCAACAGCAGACGCAAGGCATCCGTTAATTGAACTTCGTTGCTTTTTCCGCGTTCTGTTTTTTCGATGGCCGAAAAAATTTGCGGCGTCAAGATATAACGTCCCGCAATGGCCAAATCGGACGGCGCTTTGTCGCGTTCCGGTTTTTCCACCAATTCCGAAAGTTGCATGATGCGATCGCTCAGTTGCGTTCCGCCGACGATTCCGTAACGCGATACTTTATCGCGAGGTACGCGTTCCACGGCAATTACGCTTTGGTGATATTGTTCGTACGCGTCAATCAACTGTTGTGTTACCGGAATGACGGAGTTAATGATGGTATCGCCGAGCAACACCGCAAACGGTTCATTACCGCAGTGAAAACGAGCATGATATATGGCATCACCCAATCCGTTCAATTCTTTTTGACGGATAAAATGAATGTTGGCCATGTCCTCGATATGGCGGATTTGATTGTACAATATTTCATCTTCCTGTTCCTGAATACGCGATTCCAACTCGAAATTTCTGTCGAAATGGTCTTCAATGGATCGTTTCCCTTTTCCCGAAATAATCAAAATATCCTCGATACCCGAATCAACGCATTCCTGCACCACGTATTGGATGGTCGGCGTATCGATGATGGGCAACATCTCTTTCGGTTGCGCTTTGGTTGCGGGCAAAAAACGGGTTCCGAAACCCGCCGCGGGAATAACAGCTTTCTTAATCATTGACTTTAACTTTTTTGTCGTTATAACGTTTGCAACGCAATAAACGTTTTATAAAACATAAGGTTTGATAACTCTGGCATTGATTTTTTTGAGATTCACCACCAACTTACTCAACGTCTCGTCGTCGGAATACATCCCGATGATGGCGCCTCCCGAACCCGAGAACTTGGCCGAAGCTCCCGATGCACGGGCAATTCGAACAAATTCCATGTTGCTTTCGGATATATTCATGATCTTACACCGCAAATCGAAATTGAGATCGATCAATCGGTTTAACGTTTCGTAATCTTTGGCAAGGAGCGCTTGTTTGCCTTGTTCGGCCACATCGGCCAACTCTTTAATGGTTTGATGCACCGATTCATCGCCCGCATTGTAACGTTCCTTTAAATTGTTGAATACCGTGCCCGACACTTTGCTCAAATCGGTTTTATACGCCATGTACAACTTGGGAAGCAGGTTGGGGTTCAAACGTTGGTATTTGCCGCATTTGTGTTTCTCCATGTATTCCTTGTCGAAATCCATGTACACGCAACCTTCGTACACCTGTATTACCCGATCTTGAAGTCCCGCATTGATGGCCAATTCTTCCGTTTCGGCAGCCAAAATCAAGCCCGGCAATATTTCGATCGGAATTTCTACGTCGTAGAATTGCATCAAGGCGCGCATGGTGGCCGTGGCAATGGCGCTGGAACCCGCCAACCCGACTTGACGCGGTATGGACGATTGATAGCGAATCGTAAAATTTTTATTGGCCAACCGTATTTGGTTCAAATCGCAGTATTCGCAAAAACGTTTGATAATGGCTTTAATCAACCGACGACCTCCATAGTATCCGTTTTGGCGAATGGATTCCGTCAAATGGTAAATGTTGCGAAAACTGTTCCGATCAACCTCCATTTCTTCGATCACCAACTCGGGCGTTTGATACAACGATACAATGGCCCCGAAATTCTTAACGATGATCGAAATGGTTTTTCCGAAATAACCGTCGGACGGATTTCCCAATAAGCCGGCGCGAGCGTATGCCCTACTTTCTATAATCATATCAAAAAGATGTAAAATGAATCGCGATTATCCGACAAAAAGAAACATTGTTCAATATTCGACGCCAAAATTACGTAAACATTGCGTCATTGATTTTAATACGATAAAAAAATGTTTTTGTTCCGAATTTCGACAAAAATCCGTGAAATTAAGCGTCAATTTGGCTAAAGCCCCTTGGTACGGTTTATTTTTAATCGTTGACTAAAGTCAACGGCAATGAATCCAAAATCAAATCATTGCCGTCAACTTTAGTTGACGATAAAGGAGTAAAATCATATCGGCTTTAGCCAAACATTACTTTCCGATCATTTTAACCGGGCTCAAAATCGACCGACAAATCGGAACGATTTATTCGGCAAGCTCAAGCATTATCCGATTTCAAATCACTGCCGAAAGGTAATTTCGACAATCGTTGTTTGATTATCAAATTATCAATTTAAAAATCCGTATTTTTGCATCTGCATTAAAATTTTGTCATCAAAATGAATTATCAAAAGATCTTTCTTGTTTTGGCCGTTTTTTGCCAAGCGGGTATGACGCAGATTAATGCGCAAAATGTTATCCTGCCGACGGAAAAAGATTCCGTGAGCTTTTACCTCGGATATGTATTCGGCAAACAATTGGCCGAAAGCGAGGCCGACGTTAACGTGTATGTCATGTCGAATGGATTGAGAAATGCGCTCGCAAAAACGCCGATCAATTTAACCGACAGGGAAGTCGATAACCTTCTGCGTAAATATTTCGGGGAACTGCAGGCAAAAGCAAACGAAAAATATTTGGAAGACGGACGGAAATTTCTCGAAACAAACGGTAAAAATCCGGGAGTCGTAACACTTCCGAACGGGTTGCAATATAAAATTATCCGGGAAGGAACCGGCGCGAAACCCAAAGAAACCGACAACGTGGAAGTAATGTACCATGGCACGTTGGTGGACGGAACGGTATTCGACAGCGCCAAAGAACGTGGCGAACCGGTTACGTTTCCCGTAAACGGAGTCATCAAAGGCTTTGCCGAAGCATTAATGCTGATGAACGAAGGTTCGTTGTGGAAAGTATACATTCCGGCGGAATTGGCTTACGGCGACTCGGCTACCGGCGGGATTAAGCCGAACAGCGTGTTGATTTTCGAAATCGATTTGTTGAAAGTGACCGAAGGAAATGCCGAAAACGAGAACATCGTTGAGTTTGAAGAATAACTGTTTATCCGTAACATTATCGTAAAATCGTAATTTCAACAAATACAAACTTATACTGCGATGTCCGATACCCAATTTTATGTAGCGCACGGCACGGAGCCGTTGTATCTGAATGCCCGCATGGCAAACCGTCACGGATTGATTGCCGGAGCTACGGGAACGGGCAAAACCGTTTCGTTGCAAGTATTGGCCGAAGCGTTCAGCGCCGAAGGAATATCCGTTTTCATGGCCGATGTGAAAGGCGATCTGTCCGGAATAGGCAAGCCCGGCACCATGAACAAGATTATTACCGCACGAACCGAGGAATTCGGATTGAAAGATTTCGATTTCCAAGCCTTTCCCGTGTGTTTTTATGATGTATTCGGCGTGCAAGGACATCCGTTGCGCACCACCGTTTCCGAAATTGGCCCGTTACTGCTCTCGCGTCTGCTCAACTTGAATGAAACGCAAAGCGGAACGCTTAACCTCGTTTTCCGCATTGCCGATGACAACGGTTGGTTGCTTATCGACATGAAAGACTTACGTTCCATGCTTGACTACGCGGGCAAAAATGCCAAACAATACACCACCGCTTACGGGAATATTTCATCGGCAAGTATCGGAGCAATACAACGCGGATTATTGACGCTCGAAAGCCAAGGCGGCAATCTTTTTTTCGGCGAACCCGATCTGGATGTTTTCGATTTGATCCGAACCCGCAACGGAAAAGGTATTGTCAACATATTGGCCGCCGACAAATTGATGCAATCGCCGGCGCTGTATTCCACCATGTTGCTGTGGATGCTGTCCGCATTGTACGAGAAATTGCCCGAGGTGGGCGATTTGCCCAAACCGAAACTTGTTTTCTTTTTCGACGAAGCGCATCTGCTGTTCGACAACGCACCCAAAGTATTGACGGATAAAATAGAACAGATCGTACGATTTGTTCTATTTTATCCGTCAGCACTTTGGGAGCATTGTCGAACAGCAAATGCGCCTCGTCGAAAAAGAAGACAAGTTTCGGTTTGGGTAAATCGCCGACTTCGGGCAATTTTTCATATAATGCGGACAATA
>JAVBNP010000024.1:0-10764 GCA_031551455.1 Bacteroidales bacterium
GTATTGTCGTGAGCGTTGCGTCGGCTCGCGAAGCGGATTTTATCGATTTTATGATGGAAGCCGGAGTACCTTTTTTGATGCTCGGACATGTGACGCGCGAAGAAATACGTATTGACGACAATTCGTACGGTTTTATCAGCGATTATAAGAAAAAATACGAAGGTGTACGGTAAAAGCGCAACTTTCGGGATCGGTATCCGACCCGTCGCGAATATTCCCGCTTATCAATGATTTTGAACGAACAAGAACAAAAGGAGGAAAAAAAGAAAGAGCAAATAGCTCGGATGTTTGACAACATTGCTCCGCACTACGATTTCCTCAATCGTTTTTTGTCGGTTCGCATCGATAAAATATGGCGGCGCAAAGCGGTGAACGAATTGCGTGGCCGCCGATTGGATGAAGTACTCGACGTGGCTTCGGGAACCGCCGACTTGGCGTTGGCCGTGCAAAAAAGAGTACGACCGAAACATATCACCGGAATCGATATTTCGGAAAAAATGTTGGAAATCGGTCGTCGAAAAATTGCACAAAAAGGCTTGGAACAACAAATTGATCTTATGTACGGCGATTCGGAAGAAATACCGTTCGACGATCATACGTTCGATGCCGTCACCGTGGCTTTCGGTGTACGCAATTTCGAAAATACCGACAAAGGATTACGTGAGATGTATCGGGTATTGAAACCCGAAGGAAAGGCTGTTATTCTCGAATTTTCCGTTCCCCGTAACCGATTTTTTCGCAGCTTATATTTGTTTTATTTTTTACGTATTCTGCCGTTTGCGGGACGATTGATCTCCAAGGACAAACGAGCTTACGGTTATTTGCCGGATTCCGTTTTGTCGTTTCCTCACGGTGCCGAGTTCGGCAAGAAAATGGAAAATTGCGGATTTTTAAACGTGCGCGTTCGTTCGTTGACATTCGGAATAGCCTGTATATATACGGGTACGAAGGCCGTGTGACGAACTCGGGATTTTGTAATCAATGAAAATATTTTTAATCGGATTTCCGGGAAGCGGTAAAACCACCATCGGCAAACGGCTTGCTGCACCGATCGGTTTCGATTTTCTGGACACCGATCATTACATCGAACGACAAAGAGGGACAACCGTTGCGCAAATTTTTGCCGAAACGGACGAAACGGCTTTTCGGCAAATGGAGCACGATGCACTTTGCGACCTGTTGCAACGTGATTATGCGGTGATATCGACGGGCGGAGGTCTGCCTTGCCATCATGATAACATGGACTTAATGTTGGCCGGCGGAAAGGTGGTGTATCTGAAAACGAGTCCCGGAGCATTGGCTGCAAGATTGATGCGATCCAAGACGGAACGGCCGCTTATTAAAGGAAAAACGGAAGAAGAACTGAAGCAATACATTGAAGAAAAACTGACCGAACGCGAACCGGTTTACAATCGTGCTCACATCATCGTACAAACGGAGAATTTCTCCATGGAACAGTTATTACAGTCATTGCATTTGATGAAAGCCGATCGGAATATGTAAATTACATTGAACGTTTTTTCTTGTCGTACAACCTGTCGGTCGAATTTTGGAGTTTTATGACACAATAAACGTATCAGGTTTCAAAGACCTGATAGGTTTTAGCCGATTTCATTTACAATTATTTATAATCCTAAGACTTAATAAATTTTGATATTGTTTTTGCTTTATCAAACAATTCGGCCGTATTGTTTGATGTCAAATGCGAATGCGCCTGCGGAAAATTACCCAATTGTCTTTTCGTCTCGAAAATGTTTTCCTTTGCGGCTTTCGGATGAACCTTATTTGATACGATGCGTTATTAACATGAACAAAACATTCAAATAAGAGTATATGAAAATCAAATCCGTTATTATTTTGTTGTTTTTTGCCTGTTCGACGATAAATGCGCAATCGCGCTTGTCGATCAGCGGTTTGGTCGGTTACACGCTTCAAGACGACATTAACTTTGTCAATTCGTATTACGGTTATATCGAAGACGGTGCACAATACGGCGGTGTACTCGAATACCGATTGATTCCGACAATTTCGATGGGAGTTTCGTTCATGCACATGGATGCACATGTACCCATTTATGATTCTTATCGTAACCAAGTGAATCAAGGCGACGATGCAACCGGGCTCAATTACCTGATATTCGAAGTAACGAAATATTTCGGAGCACCCGGCAGATTAACCGTTGTGACGCCTTACATCGGTATGGGAGCCGGTATGGTTTCCCTAAACGTCAAAAACGCCGGTTCATATACCAAATTTGCATGGGACGGTAAATTCGGAGTTCGAATTCGAATGACTTCACATATTGCTTTGTTGGCGCAAATGCAGGTACAATCCGTAGTACAGGGAATCGGAGGAAGCATGTACGTCGGTACCGGCGGAGCGGGTGTATCGTTGGATTCATATTCGAGCATTTATCAATTTACCTTTGGCGGGGGGCTTGCTTTTGATCTGTAAACTCGGTTGCGAATGAATCATGTTCGCAACATTATTCGAATATGTTTTTTCGTAAGCGGATTAATATTGATTTATCGGCCGTTTGATGCATTGGCGCAGGTTCCCGATACAGAAAAGCACGTTCGACCGGCCAAAGTACTTCCGAGCGATACCCTTGTCTCGGAAAAAGATAAGGAAAAATACGAAGCCGTTAAAAAAGCGGCATCGAAACGAAAATGGACGGATATTTTATATTCCGCATTAATTAACGACTCTGAAACACCAGATGCTGCCGAAACAAATATTTCGCTCGATGAAAAGTTTAAACCTTTTGACGGTTTAACCATCAACGATATTAAAGTTATCGTTCTCGAACCTTTCGGTACGGATATTAATCGGCCCGATTCCGCCAATACCGATAATTGGCTCAACAGTACGGCCGATAATTTACACATCAATACGAAACGTTCCGTGGTGCGCGGCAACTTGTTGTTTAAGAGGGGCGATGAAGTTAATTCGTTGGTGATCGCCGAAAGCGAAGCGTTTCTTCGCAACACCGATTACATTCATGATGCCCGCATTCTGATCGATTCAATTCCCGGAACCCGTACCGCGGATGTCACGGTGATCGTCCGCGACGTCTTTTCTCTCGGTCTTGATGTGCATAGCTTGTCCGTCGGTTCCGCGGATATCGAGTTGTTCGATAAAAACTTTCTCGGTATCGGCAGTCGTTTATGGGTACGCGGTATTTACGACAAAAACTACAACCGACATTTCGGCGGTGGCATCGGTTACCTGTATACCAACATCAAGAGGACGTTTATCAATTTGGAAGGTTCTTATTTGGACATGATTTGGGCCGGGGAATGGAAGCTTTCGGCCGAACGACCTTTGCAGACATCGTTAAAATACTACGGACAATTAAGTTACTACAGAATGGAAAAACAATTAAGCCAATCGCCGTGGGATTCTATTAGTCCTCCGTATAACGAAACCTATTCGATTACCCTCGGAAGAGCTTTTAACGTATTCGATCCTCGATCGTCCAAACGCGTGGTTGTGGCGGCGCGTTATATCGACAACAATATGTCGTATGCCGCGGTTAAGAAGATGCCGAATCCTTTACAGTACGAGTATGCAACGAACCGCAGTATTCTGACGCAGTACAGTCTTTACAGTCAGCGGTACTATCGTCAGTACATGATTCATAATTTCGGCGTCACGGAAAACATTGCATACGGATATAACGTCTCGGCACAATTGGGGTACACCGACTGTCCCGGTTTTTTTGAAGGTACGTATGCTTCATTGTCGGGTTCTGTCGGAAATCTGTTCGATTTCGGTAATATATATGTTCGAGCCGCCATCGGCTCGCATTTTAATCATGCCGGTTTTTATCAGGGAATCGTGCGTTTCAACGGAAATTATTTTACACCCTTATTTTACGCCGGAAAAAGTCGAGTGCGAAATTTCATCAACGTTAATTATGCCAATACGCTCAATTCGGTCAACGGAATGACGGATTATGTGTATTTCAGTACGTTATCGACCATGAATACTTATTATTTTGATCAACAGGCCAAAGGTTCGGAACGTTTCATGATCAATCTCGAAACCGATTTTTTTACGACATTGGATGTCATCGGGTTCCGATTTTTGGTGTTTTCTTTCTTCGACGGCGGATGGCTTAAAGATAACGGACGATTGTTCGAATCCGATAATTTTTATTGGGGATTTGGGCTCGGTTTGCGTATTCGTAACGACATGCTTGTTTTTCGAACCCTCGTGATAAAAGTCGGTTATTATCCGCGTTTCAATCAAAATGCAGGTGATATATTGCAGATTTCAACATCCGAACCGCAACGTGCCCCGACGTTTGTTCCCGATTATCCTCAAGAAATCATGTTGAGGTGATATTTCGGGGATCCGTATTCGATATCAGTTTTTTCTCGACAACTTTTTGAAATCCGAAGCTAAAAAACCGTCGGGTTCTTTGTCGCTTATTTTGTGATAATCGAAATAATAGAATTGAGCATCGGCAGCTCCGACCAATATTTTGAAACAGCGTGCGTTGGGTTGGTTTTTACCCGGTCCGACTTTATGCAGAAAAACCACGTCGGGATTTTTATCGGCAATGGCTTTTCGAATATCTTCGTCGGTCACCAATTTGAAAGGACCATCGTATATCTTTTTTATTTTGGCTTCGGTGTTGACATCTTTGGACAACTCATCGGTGATCAAATACAACGTTTTTCCTTCCAATTTTTGGATGTTCTTGTTGTAATATTGGAATATGTTTTTCTGGGCAATGTTCGGATCCTTTGTGATCGTTTGAACATGATTTTGTACAAAGCGTAAGAAAATACCTATTTTGTAAATATACGTTTCTTCTTTGGCATTGTAATAAGCAAGCGGAATGGAACACAAATCGGGCATATCCGATAATCCTTTTGCATTGCCTCCGAGCAACAGGCTCATGAACAAATATCGGGCGTTGCTCTTATCCTTTTCGATCGATACTTTGTTCAATATCAAAAAAGACAACGTTTTATCTTTCTTTTGTCCTTCAAACTTTTTCCATGTAATAAAGTCGTAAGGCGTGATGTTCCATTCACCGGGAATAATTTCGCTTAATGTGAGATTATATTCACATATCGGGTTATCTTCAAGCACGATCATGGTTTTTGTTTGAGCAAAACGACTGATATCTGCCGACGTCGGAATATATTCCTGCGAGTGCGCATGTCGGGTTATCGTAAACAAAAACATCAATACGATGGTGCACGAAAGTACTTTTATCCGAATCATATTCTTTACTTTAAAATTTTGTTGAAACATTTGTCGATAATTTTACGAAAAACATTAACGGAAGTTTCAATTCCGGAACAAAATTATCAAAAGAGAAAAACGTCGGTAAAGAAAAAATGTTCGTAGCCCGTCAGTAATGCCGCGCAGTGTTGTTTTTTGTTATTTGGGTATATACAACGGATGTTTTTCGTTGTATTTACGAATGTACATAAACTTGAGCTGCTGTTGTTTTTTCGATCTCAAGTTCGAATATTCGTCGTGCAGTTCAGGATCTGTCATCAGCAACATTTCGACGCTTTTGGGTTCGTATTCCATCACCTTTCCGGTATTGAAATCCAATAAAAGCTGTTTCAATTCGGTGGTTCTGTACGAAGGCGAACCATAACCGTAAGGAGAGTAGCCGTATCCGTACGGGGAATAACCGTATCCGTATGGATAGTACCCGTAAGGAGAATAACCGTAAGGACTATTGTACCGATTGGAGTAAGTCGTAACATTGGCCACAAAATGACAGATGTTTCCCATAATGGTAATCCTATTGAACGATCCACCTATTCCTATATATAATATTCCGTTTGTGCAGTAACCCCAAATGCTATTCGTTTCCACTTCCCGACTGTTTCCCAAATCATCAAAATAAGTAAGTGTTTTCGCTTCCGTAATTTGATCGAAGAATGTCGGACTTTTGGGATCGATTGATGTCAAAAGGCGCGACTTGGGTATCGGTTTGTTGCTTTTCACCTGATCGAAATTCAAATAAAATCCTTCCCTGAATTTAAATTCGGGAGTATATTTGATCATATTTTTCGTCGAATCGGTTTGGGCCGTGAGATTGGGCGATAACAACATCACCAACAGGCATGCAAGCAACCCGGAAAATTTTATTTGCATAAAATCATCTTTTTTCTAAACTTTTTCGTACAAAATTCGTACAAATATATTGTTTTAAGTCGGGTTTTGAAAATATTTTACGGATTAATGTATTTCCCGACAGTCGGGTAATATGCGGAAAAAATCAAAATTCGGCGGGAGTTGCCGAATTTATTTTTATATCCGGAAAATATAGGCTATACTTGTTGTTTGATTTTAGACCACGAATTTCATTAACAAACACCGAATGATGCTGTAAGACCGTAATGGTTATTTGTTTATGTATAAGCGCGTTATAGATTTTCTTGAGATCGGAAAAGACAAAACGGTTCATTGGTTTGTCCGATGTCGGGATATATTTTTGGGAGTATTTTTATCGATAGGCGGATTTTTTTTGTTGTTCGCCGGTATCGTATTTTTGCTTATCGGATACCTAAACGGCGGTGTTATATTGGCCATCGGAGGAATATTGGCGCTTGCAATCTATTTGATTGCCCGTAAACGGAAAAGTTACGACTTATATTCATATTGGACGGCCGGTGTCGGATTTTCGCTGGTAACGTTGGCATTATTGTATACCGGATATTCTGAAGCGGGTGCTGTATTTTGCGTGGTTTATCCCGTTTTTATGGCCATGCTTTCCGGAGCCAAACGCGGAAGCATCATTACGTTTGTTTTCTTGGTTGCTTACTTCGTTTGCGGTTTAATTCTGAAAAACGATTTACTCTTTTTGTTGATTTCCGTTCTTTCCGGAATCGTCATGATGTTTATTTCCGGTGTCTTTTTAACGGTTAACGAAGAATTGGTTGCCGTCAATGACAATAAAATTTCCGATATTCAAAAAGAAGAACAAGATAAAAACGAATTTATATCACAATTGTCTCATCAAATACGTACGCCGCTTAACAATATTGTGGTGATCGGTAATTTGTTGAACGAGACGCAATTGAATCAACGTCAAAAAGATTGGATGGAAACCATTCTCGCGTCAACCAATAATTTGGTGAATGTTGTTAATATGATTGCATCCAAAGTTACGTCAACGGGAATTGCGGATACCAAACCGTTGAACATCGTTTTCAATCTGCAAACCGTATTAAATAATACCATACAGTTGTTTATCGGCCAAAGCAACGACTACAACATCGGATTGAAACCGGGAGCGGAAACACCTTACATGCTCGAAGGGGATCCAGTACAGCTCAAGCAAATTTTCCTGACATTGATTGATGCGGTTATCAAAAACAAAAAAGCCGAAAAAATCAATATCATCATATCATATCGCGTAAGGCAGGAAACGGAACGTTTGTACGATGTCACATTCGAAATAAGAGTGAGTGATTATTTGGATTTCGAATCGCGTGATAATAATTCGGATACCGACTTGTTGAACTATTCCATTTCTTCGAAATTGATCGCCATGTCGGGAGATAAGCTGAACGTGAGCCATAAAAATGATTTTACGGTTTTTCAATTTACATTATCATTTAAGAAAGCATCGGTGATACCTAAAGAAAAAAATACGGAAATGCCGGTAAGTGAAGAACAAAGCGTCGAAACCGTTTCGGTAACGGATAATTTGGCCGTCGATTTGAAAGAGGCCGATATTCTTTTGGTGGAAGACAACTTGATTAACCAAAAGATCGTAATACTCAGTATTCAAAAATTGGTGAAAAATATTGATGTTGCCAATAACGGCCAAGAAGCATTGGATAAATTTGGTCAAACCAAATACGATATCATTCTGATGGATATTCAAATGCCCATTATGGATGGTATTCAGGCTACCAAAAGAATTCGCGAAACCGAAAGCGAAAAAAATATGGTTCCGACACCCATCATAGCTATTACGGCAAATGCGCTTGCGGGTGATCGCGAACATTGTTTGGCTTCGGGAATGGATGAATACATCAGTAAACCGTTTCAAGTCGAAGTATTGGTCAATAAAATGAAAAGCCTGCTGGTTGCCGGAAGCTCGATACATCACCATTAACGATTCTTGTTTGTTTTAAACGCTCGGAATACGAAATTTTATCATTGTCCGTACATGTTTCCCGTGTGCGGACATATTTTTTACGGAAACTTTAATCATTCGCCGATAAACGTTCGTGTGCGGTGCGATTCGGATAAAAAAATGTTATCTTTGAATCGGTGCAATAAAAAACATTTCCTTGCAGATGAGATGGTTGAATGTATGGCTCGGATTGATTATACTGTTTCGTTGCGGAACAAGCATATCTGCATTCGATCGACATAAAGATGCATGGAGCCTCCAATACGATTTACCGAAATTAACAGAATATTTACAACTTGAGGAGCCGAAGGATGCGATAGAACAAGTATCGGCTCGGGAAAAAGAAAACGCCGATCATCTGAAAGCATGGGTTTATGCGGTCGGCATCGATGTCGATATCCGCCCCCGTGCATCGGGACAATGGGATACCGTTCCCGGAAAAGGATACGTTTGGCGTATGGGGATACGCGCGGAAAATGCACTTTCGCTGAATCTTTTAATCGAGAATTTTCGGTTGCAATCGGGTGCTTCGTTGTATGTATACGATGAGGCCGTAACCGTGTCGGCGGGTCCGTTTGATATCCGAAACAATAAAAACGGCGGAATTTTACCCGTTCCGTCAATTTCCGGAAATACTCTCATCATCGAATGGAATATTCCGTTGAACTCGAACGATTGCGAGGGATTTGTCATCGCTAATGTCGGTTACGGGTTTCGCGACATGTCGGGCGGAAATAGGATTGTTTCAAAAGACGTATCGGCACCTTGTCATGTTGATATCAATTGCAAAGACGGCAATCATTGGCAGCGCGAAAAGCGGTCGGTGGTGAGGTTGGAAACCATCACCCGTTCACCCGGCGTAACAACCACGCAATATTGTTCGGGTGTGTTGGTCAATCGGGTAAGCGATACGAAAAAACCGTATGTGCTGACCGCAAACCATTGCATCGCTTCCGAAGAGGCCGCCCGAAGTACCTCTTTTGTTTTCGGATACGAAAAAGCCGTATGCGGAGGTGCTCTCCCCTCAATTCCGTCGGGAATAGCGGGAGCCGATTTAATTGCCGCGAAAAAAGAATTGGATTTTTCCTTATTGGAATTGTCCGAAGAAATACCGATAAACTATCGCCCGTATTACGCGGGATGGAGTGCTTCTTCGAATGTCCCTGTCGGCGGTACGGGTATTCATCATCCTCAAGGCGATGTAAAAAAAATCGCCGTATGCAACAATCCGTTGACGACCGGTACCTATAAGGATGAAAAACAGGCTTGTGATGCCGGTGCGCACTGGGTGGTGGGGAGATGGAGCAAAGGAACCACCGAACAAGGCTCGTCGGGAAGTCCCCTGTTTGATCAAAGTCATTTGTTGGCGGGAATATTAACGGGAGGAGAGGCAACATGCTCGCGACCGGTGAACGACTATTATGCAAAATTCGGCGAACAATGGGATAAATACCCGACTCCCGAAGAAAGCTTAAAAACATGGTTGGATCCCGACAATAAAGGAATTAACCGGCTTAACGGATACGATCCCGTTGCTCCATTCGAAGGTCGATGCGATACGATCAGCCACATCGGCAATAACGAAGCAAAAGTACTTATCCCCTCCGATCGGTGGGGGTATTTAACGGGGCATAACGACAAACGATGGACAAGTTTTGCCGAAAAAATGAACAATGATACGGTGGTGAAAATTATCGGAATGGAGGCTTACATCGGAAAAGTACATTCTTCCGGATCGGTGGTTACCTTTTCCGTTTGGACCGGAGACGAATTCCCCGTCGGAGGTCCGATGTACGCCAAGAAAGTGATTGTATCGCCGGATTATCGTCAATATCCGATGCATGTTTATTTTGAAAAAACATTGGAAATAACGGGCGATTATTTCATCGGATACAGTATCGATTATTCGCCCGTGGATACCTTTGCCGTATGTCAGTCGGTTAAACGCCCGTATGAAGGATTATCGGCAATGTATGTCGAAGACGGCGGCGTTTGGAAAGCGTTGGATAAAGAAATGCCTCCGATATATTCATCTTTGGCCGTACAAGCGATGGGACAATTCGGTAAAGGGCAAATACCATCCTATCGAATTCCGTATAAAGATCTGCGAATCGTATTTCAACCCGGCAACAATACCGTTTTTGTCTATTTCGACAATCCAGGAGGAGGTGCGGTTGTCGAATGTTTCGACACTTCGGGAAAACAAATGCCGGTTGATGAAGTGAGCCGACATATCGTGCTGTACGACGAAACCGTATTTTTACAAGTAGAGCTGAATGCGGGAAATTTGCCTTCCGGTATGTACATTATTCGGATGAGGGACAGCAAAAAATCCGAATCGGGAAAGTTTGTCAAATTATAACCCGATTTCATATTCATTATTCACCATTCATTATTCACCATTCATTATTCACTGTCATTGTATCCTTGGGGACATCAACGTCGATTTAATTCCTATGCGGAATACTTTCGAAAACATTACGGAGAAAGAATTCAAAAACTAACCGTCGATGCCGGGTTTACCTGTCCCAATCGCGACGGTAAAGTAGGGTGGGGAGGATGTGCCTATTGCAACAACGATGCGTTCAATCCGTCGTATTGTACCCCGCAGAAAAGCGTCCGACAGCAGTTGCTCGAAG
>JAVBNP010000169.1:0-30308 GCA_031551455.1 Bacteroidales bacterium
ATTTTTTCGGACATCTTCCGGATTGAAAATATTAACACCGTTGATTCCTCCGTAAATCAATTGATGTTGTTCGGTTTGCATGGCAGCGCCGTAATTAAATTGATTGTCCTGCAAGCCGTCGTGCACATCGAAATTAATGAAACGGTATGTTTTTTCGTCGAACAACGAAAGCCCGTTCAGCGTACTGATCCAAATTTGTCCGGCAGCGTCGCGTATCAATGTTTGTATGGTGTTATTCGCCAAACCGTCGGCTTCGGTAAAGTAGCGAACGGCGCCTTTTTCTTTTTCGTATAAGGCCAATCCGTGTCCGCGCGTGGCAATCCAATACCGATTACTTTCGGCCGCGGGAATCATATCGCGCGTTCGTTCGTTGAAGCGACCGATTATTCCGGATTCGGGATTATATACGATCAACTCGTCGCCTCCCATCCACAAATCGCCTTCGTCATCTTCTTTGATCCAATTACAGCTTTTCTCGGGAAACAAGGTTTTGATGTTGCGAAATGTTTTTGTTTTTTCGTCGTATCGTTGAACGCCCCGATTGGTTGCGATCCAAATATTTTCTTTCGAATCTTTCAACAATCCCCAAACCACGTCGTCTTTTAGCGATGCGGTATCGTTTTTTAGGTGTTTGAAAACGGATTTGACGCGATATGTTTCGGCATCCGCCGTTGTAATGCCTCCCCGATATGTTCCGATCCATATTTCGTTTCCGACGCGAACAAAAGCTTTGACGCAATCGCTCGACAGACCGTCTTTGGATGTCAAATAACGAAAGCGATTTTTCGCCATATCGTATATATTGACGCCTCCGCTTTCCGTTCCGATCAATAAGTCGTTGTCTTGAATAAGGAAACAATATACTTCCGCATTATTGAGAAAACGCGTGTCGTTTTTGGCTGCTTTCAGATGACGGAAGGCCTGCTTATCGTTGTTCCGATAATTGATTCCTCCACGGGTGCCGATCCATAAATCACCTTTGGCATCGACACACAAACTCAGTATCGAGTTGAGCGACATATTCGAACTCTCATCCTCATCCCGAAGAAACGTGGTGCCCGTCTGCGTCGATTTGTCGTAAGCAACCAATCCTCCGCGGGTACCGAACCACATAATTCCGTTGTGATCCTCGCTGATGGCGCGAACGGTTTCCGAACGACTGAAACGCATCGATGAATCGAACTTTTTGACGGTTCGGGAAACGGGATTGACCGTGTATATTCCTTCATTGTGGGTGCCTATCCATAAAATATTGTCGCTGTCGAAAAAAAGCGTGTGGATTTCATCGTACGGATTGTCGGTATCGGGCAAAGGCAGTCGTTTACCGTTCTGGTTTCGCAGATCGTACACAAAAAGGCCCGCCAATGTCCCCATCCATAAATTACCGCGCTTGTCCGCGAATATTCCGGTGACTTCCGGTCGACCGGCCTCTTGCCAAGCGGGTACGGTGAGCAATTCCAGTTGATTGTTTTCGTTCAGAAAAGCCGGTCCCGAATTTGTTCCGACCCAAATACGATTATTATTGTCGGCGGTAATGCCGTTGACGGAAAAAACGGTATCGAGACTCCGATCGGCAAAGCAAAAATGCGAAAATCGTTCCGTATCCCGATCAAACAGATTTAATCCCCCGAGTTCGGTTCCGACCCAAATACGATGGTCGTTGTCTTCGAAAATACAACGAACCAATTCTCCCCGTAAGGAACCGAGACCGTCGATATCGTTTTTGTAAACAGTAAATTGATAACCGTCGTAACGATTCAGTCCCAAGTTGGTTCCCATCCACATCCAACCCGCTCTTTCTTGATAGATGCAAAGAATTTGATTGCTTGACAATCCGTCGGCTCGGGTAATTTTATCGAAACGGGCAAAGGAAGGGAGTTCCGCCCAAAGTTCCGTAGAAAAAAATACCGCAGCCGCGTAAATACATAATTTTGATAATATTCTCATCGTTTGCTTGCTTGAGTCAAGCAAAGATAAGTTATTCCGCAAAAAAACAAAATAACCGTCCGCAAAAAAAGTCGATTGTTATGGATGAACCAATTCGTTCAAGTACACTTCCAAATAAGTATACCCTTCTTTGGTGCGATCGGCTGCGGTTTTTCCCGGGTAGCGGGAAGAAAACCATTCGTCTGGAAGTCCGTCGCTATTGCCGTCAACGGGCAAATCGGAGGGATGGTATGCATAGTTATCCCAGCCGCCCACATCGGATTGTGAATCGATCAAACCGGGTTTGGAGTCGGGGCCCGAAGTTCGCAAGGGAGCCAAACCTTCCCGCACTTCCCGAATAACTCGAGTATCCGTTCGGTCGCGTCGGTAAGAAGCGCCGACAAAATCCAACACTTTTTCGTACGCTTCCTCTGCCGTATCAGTGGCAATCGGCGGCACGACAAATTCGGTTTCGGAGCGAATTTCGGCTTTATTTTTCGTCGACGGATTGGGATGAATGCCCAGCCAATTGTCAACGGTTACTTCGGCATAACCGTTGACGTAGTTGCCTTTCACGAAGAATATCCCCCAAACTCCGGCGGCTTGTTTGTTGCTTCCGTCATCTGCGTTGGGCTGAAATATTCGGTCACCGCGGCTCGATGCCGCTCCGGCTTTGTAATAATTGTTCACGAAATTGTATCGGCCGCCTTCCCCGGCGTATCCGCTGTTGCTTCCCCAATTATAAATAACATTGTTTCGAAAATCGACCAATTCCGCATCGGCACGTTCGGAATAGCGGCTTCCGCACATGCGGGGATTGCGACTGTCGTGATGTGCCAACAGATTGTGATGAAAAGAAGCGGTTCGACCTCCCCAAATGGCTCCGTACCCGTGCGTTCCTTTTCGATGCACGGATTTTCTCAGACTTTCGGAAAGAATACACCACTGCATAGTGAAGTTTTCGTTGTCGTAAAAGGAAGCACATTCGTCGGTGCTCCAACTCATGGAACAATGATCAATAATGACATTTTTGCATCCTTTTCCCGTAAAGGCATCGTCTTCCGTTTTGGTGAGATCGCCCAAGCGAAAACGCATGTAACGAACAATAATGTTGTCGCCGTGCACGCGCACCACATTGTCGGCAATGCAAATTCCGTCGCCCGGGGCCGATTGTCCCGCAATGGTGGTGTTGGAAGGAATATCCAGTTCGGATTTCAAACGTATGATTCCCGCCGTACGGAACAGAACGGTGCGTGGTCCGGGTTGTTTCAAACACCAACGCAAAGTTCCCTCGCGGGTGCTTTCGTCTCCGACCGACGAATCGTCCAACGAATTGACAAAATAGATGTTTCCTCCGCGTCCGCCGGAGGTATATTTGCCCGCACCTTCGGCGCCGGGAAAAGCCGGAGTTTTGTCTTCGATGCGAAACCAATCGACATCGACTCGTCCGCCATCGTTATTTTTGACGGCACGCGTGCAGAACAACCCTATTTTTGCTCCAATCCATTTTCCTTCTTTCATTGTGAAAGCGGTTCCCAAATTTTCGAACCGGTATCCGTCGAGGCTGTACGAAAATCGGCAAACGGCATCCGATTCGACTTTGACGCTTAGGTAAACCGCGCCCGAAGGCAACGTAACGGATGCGTTTGTTTTTTCCTTTCCCCCTTTGTCGGCTTTCAAACATTCGTTTTGCGATAATACCCAACCGTTTTTTGTTTTTTCCAAGGAAAGCAACGCATAATCGATACCCATTACCAACAATCCGGTGCGTTCGCCCGTAATTTTTTCGTTGGGTTTGAAATCCAATTTAACGGCAGCAGTGAAAGCGCGGGCGGGCGTTTTTTGCAACAACAGGTTTGGCACGTCCCAAAGACTTTGGTAATTTTCCGGAACGGGAACGGAATAGAGGCTGAGGCATCCTCGGGCAGCGTCAGCGAAATACCACCCGTCTTGCGGATTGGCATGCCATTGCCATTGCAGCCCCGGACGATCAGCATCGAATTCGTCGCTTTCCGCGGGCGTGGCTGTCGGCCGACTTTTGCCCGTGTCGGGCTTTTTATGAACAAGCACGGGTTCGCCGCAACCGTTGCCGTCTTTGTCGTCTCCGATCACCGGCCAATCGTTTTGCCATGTCATCGGTTGCAGATGTACCACGCGACCGTAAGCATACGTATCTTGAAAATGAATGAACCAGTTTTCGCCGCTTTTCGTGTCGACCCATGCGCCTTGATGAGGTCCGTTGATCGGTGTTTGTCCTTGCGCCAGCACGACTTTTCGTTCGTACGGTCCCCAAATGTTTTTCGACCGCAAAACGATTTGCCAACCCGTAGCCACTCCGCCGGCGGGAGCAAAGATGTAATAATATCCGTTGCGTTTATAAAACTTCGGACCTTCGACGGTTTCGTCCCGATCGTGCCCGTCATAGATGATTCGACTATCGCCGACGGCGGTTTTTCCGTCGGGAGCGAGGCGCGTGACGGCCAATACGCTTTTGATTCCCGCGCGGCTTCCGGCATATGCGTGCACGAGATAACATTGTCCGTCGTCATCCCACAGCGGGCAGGGATCGATGAGTCCTTTTCCCGCTTTGACCAAAATCGGGACAGACCATTCGCCGACGGGATTTGGTGTTTTGGTCATGTAAATGCCGCGATCGGGATCGCCGTAATAGATGAAGTATTCGCCGTTTCGGTACCGAAATGACGGCGCCCAAACTCCGTTGCCGTGTTGCGGATGATCAAATTCTGGTTCGGGAGCGAGTCGGGGAATCGCGTAATTAACAATCGTCCAGTTAACCAAATCCTCGGAATGCAAAATCGGAAGTCCCGGGATGCAGTTGAAACTCGACGATGTCATGTAATAATCCTTCCCGACACGGCAAACATCGGGATCGGAATAATCGGCGTACAACACGGGATTTTTATATCGCCCGTCGCCTAAATCCGAAACCCAAACCTGCGAAACGTAGGGAGGAATATTTTCTTTCAGCAGGCGAACCAATTCGCTTACTTTTTGCTCTTTCAGTCCTTTGACGAACAATTCGGCCACCGTTCGGGCTCCCGCTTCGTTAAAATGCGTATTATCGACAACGCCTTCGGGAAAGTTTCGATTGAGGCCCGGCGGCACATGCATGAAGAATTTTTCGGAAGGTTTATCGCCCGTTTCGCCGATCCAATCGCGAGTTTTATTGTATAAATCAATCAACGTTACTTTTTTGTTTGCGGCAACTTGTCGTACGATGTCGGTATATTCGCCGTGCGTGTCCTGCAATTTTCCTTCCTTGTCGAATTTTCTCCGAACGACGGGCGTACACAATACGGGAGTCGCTTTTTTTGCCCGAACGTCGTCAACAAAACGTTCCAGATTTTTCCGATAATCGGCGGGTGATGTGTAGCGATCGGGTTTATCTTGCGATTGATCGTTGTGTCCGAATTGAATGACCACGTAATCGCCCGGTTGCATGTCGGCGATCAGTGCATCCCAAAGACCTTCCGAAATAAATGTACGGGTGCTGCGTCCGTTTTTGGCTCGGTTGTCGATAACGACGTCTTTTCCGAAATATTCAGGAAGGAGTTGTCCCCAGCCTCTTTCCGGCCAAACGTCGGGAACCATTTCTCCGGTTACCGGGTCGGGCGTCGAACGGTAGAGCGTTTTATCGGCCATGGTGGAATCGCCCGCCATGAACACGTGTATTTGACGTTGACCGGCGGAGAAAAAAATAACCGACAACAACAAAAGAATATGTAACACGGATGTCTTCATCGGAATGTTTTTTAGTGCAAATTTGAAATTCGCTAAAGAGACTGTTCAGAAAGGCTGAGTTTATCTCGTCATTGCGAGTGATAGCGAAGCACTCTTTTCGATTATTAAGAGATTGCTTCGCTATAACTCCCAATGACGCTTGTTTTGTCTTTTTAAACAGCTTCTTTACGTAGAAACAAACAGTATTTTATGCAATGTTTTATTCGTCCAACAGAATACTCGCCATGATGAACGGTCCGGTTACCTTCGGATCGTTGTCTCTTACGGGCTCCGAAACGTAATATTCGTAACTTCCGCTTCGATAAGGATTTCCTCCCAAACCTGCGACGGCACATGCTTCGGTAACGGTAACAGTCCCGTCGGGATTTTCTTTTACGAAATTTTGAACGAAATGACGGTAAGTCGTTTGTGCTTTTTGCAAATACCGTTTATCCAAATATCCTTTTTGAGCTCCTTTGGCCCAAACATATATGAACATGGCCGTTGCCGATGATTCCGGATAATTGCCTGGCGCATTCGCTTTGTCGGTTACTTGATACCATGCTTGCGTTTTCGGGTCCTGAAATCGTTCCAAAGATAAGGAAAGATTTTGCAGAATGCGGATGATTTCCGCACGTTGCGGGTGCGTTTCGGGCAGGAAATCCAACACGTCAACAATGGCCATGGCATACCATCCGATGCTTCGCGACCAAAAATTAGGCGATTGTCCCGTTTCGGGATTCGCCCATGGTTGCGTTTTGCTTTCGTCCCAACCGTGGTAATACAATCCCGTTTCGGGATCGTATGTATGTCGGGCTACCGTGAGGATTTGATTCGTTACGTCGTCGAACAAAGCGGGTTCGTCGAAAACGGCGGCGTATTGCGCCAGAAAAGGAGAAGCCATGTACAAACCGTCCAACCACATTTGATGAGGGTAAATCTTTTTGTGCCAAAATCCTCCGTCGGCGGTTCGGGGTTGGAGCGCCATTTGTCGGCGCAAAGTATCCATTGCCGCTTTGTATTTGTCGGCTTTCGTTCGGGCGTAAAGCGGGAACAGTATTTTTCCGGAATTAACCCTGTCGATATTGTAATCGGTAAGTTTGTATCCGAGGATTTTCCCGTTTTCGGCGATCATGGTGTCGGCATAACTTTTCGCGTAATCGAAATAAACGGGTTTTCCGGTTTTTTCCCCGACCATTAGGATCGATTGCAATACCAACCCGTGACAATAGTTCCATTTGGGCTTTTCGGAAAAATCGAGCATCCACGATTCCGGGTTGCGCCGCATTTCCGAATCGACCATTCGCACGTAGTACGGTTCTTTCTTTTGTGCCGAACAACCGACCAAACACAAAAGAAACACCGCTGCCAATATTTTATTCATATCGTATGTTTTTTGAATTTCCGGTAACAATTACCGGTTCGGTCAAAGTTTCGGGAAACCGAAATCCGACGGCGTCGAAATTTTTCACGTTGTTCAATTTCAACGCGGGACCTTTTTTCGGAATCACGGTGACGTTTTTGAAGCGAATACCGTCCGATTCGGACAACTCGGCACCCGAACGCGCTTCAATAATCGCGTTTTCCACGTTGATGTTGGTAATGTTCATTTCGGGTAATCCGTTAAAAAACATGGCTCGGCGAGCATTACGCGAAATAATGTCTTTTACGTAAATATTACGGAAAACGGGCGTTTTTTCGGTTACTTCCGGAACCGTGCTTTCGACGGGAGTACCGTCGTTGTCGGCAAACGATTCGGAAGCCGATTTGCCGCCGTAATACAAATCGAACAGGAACGATTCGGTAGCGATATCGAACATACTGATTTTTTCGATGTAGATGTTTTCCACCACGCCGCCGCGTCCGCGCGTGCTTTTGAAGCGCAATCCGACATCGGTTCCGAGAAATTCGCAATTCCGAACGGAGATGTTTTTTACGCCACCCGACATTTCGCTGCCGACCACGAATCCGCCGTGGCCGTTAAATACTTTGCAATTGTCGACCAATACGTTTTCGGTAGGCATCGCACGCCGCCGTCCGTCTTCGTCTTTTCCCGATTTAATGCAAATGGCGTCGTCGCCCACGTCGAAAATGGTATTGACGATAATGGCGTTTTTGCAGGATTCCAAATCCAAACCGTCGCCGTTTTGCGCGTATTCGGGGTTACGAACGTAAATATTGTCAATGATCACGTTTTCACACATCAGCGGATGAATGTTCCAAGCGGGAGAGTTTTCAAAAAGAACGCCTTCCAGCAGAACGTTTTTGCAACGCACGAAACAGATCATTACGGGCCGCATGAAATCTTTGACCGATTCCCATTCCTCGTCGGTTAATTCTTGTCTCGGAACGTTGAGGTTGGCATCGCCGAGCGTTTCGCCTTTCATCGATTTTTCGGAAGGAAACCAATAATCTTCCGTTTTCAATACGCCGCCCGAAGCTAACGTTTTTTTCCAGAAACTTTCGGTGACTTTATTTCTTTTCAACGGACGCCATGCGTGTCCCGAACCGTTGATGGCTCCTTGTCCCGTAATGGCAATGTTTTCCAGATTATGTCCCGAAATCGGCGATTGACAACGGCGCGTATCCAATCCCTCGAACGACGTTTTCACTAACGGATAGGCGTCGAAATCGGGCGTGAACAGAATAACGGCACCTTTTTCCAAATGCAGATTAATGCCCGATTGGAAGACAATGGGGCCGGTAAACCAAACGCCCTGCGGAACGGTTAATGTACCTCCTCCTTTGCCCGATAAGGTTTTCATCGCTCGATTGAACGCGTCGGTATTAAGCGTTATGCCGTCACCAACGCCTCCGCAATCCGTTACGGACAATTTGTTGTCGGCGAATATCGGTTTACGTACTTCGGGCATTTCGAAAGGAAGGTTTTGATACAGATATGCGTACGGGTACGTATTTTCACTTTTCCCTTTGCACGAAAGTAAGGTCATGCAACATACGAAAAGAAATACGACGTTAAGTTTTTTATATTTTGGGACGTTCATGATCAATAATTACCTGTTAATGATATTTTGACCTCATATCGAAATTAACCTTTTAAAAATGCGCCGCCGCCGGAGCCCGAAGACCGTCGACGGGGCGCAAGGGTCAGAAAAACTTTTATCTTCTCCAACGCGGATCGCCGGCGTCGGTTTTTCCTCCAAACGAATTATCGATGATCGTGAAATCGGCATTGGCGGGATTACCGAATAAATCGGTAGATGTTCCCGTATACGGAGTCACATTCGGAATGGCATTCGACGAGGTTACGAAATCGCTTGCCTGATAAGTGTTTGTTACGGTCGGTGCACCGTTTGCCCGGATGCCTCTGGCGGTTTCCGCGGAAGACAATGTTTTTGCCAAAATCACATTCTTGATCGTAAACGTACCGGCGCTGTAAGTATTATAATCGATAAAATAACGCGTATTTCCGATAATGTTGTAGAACGTGCAATCTTCGATTTTTACGGACTGCGACGACGATGTATTATGCAAAATGAGACTGTATCCGATTTCGTACATTGTGGAATTCGTAATCTCGATATTGTCGATAACGGTATTCGTTGCCGATGCGGTATGAATGAATGCATATGTTCCGGTACCGTTATTGTTACCGCAATCATAAGCAATACAATTATTAAAGACTAATTTTCCGACATGAATGGTTGCAGATCCTTGCAAACGGAACGGGCTGTTGACCAAATTACGGATAATGCATTTTTCGAAAATGACCTCGTCGGTTTCGGTTGCCGCACTTTGGTTAAAAATGTAATTTTTCTTTGCACCCGTCGGATTGTTGTCTTCATATCCGGTAATATCGATGTTTTCGAACTTGATGATACCGGCATTCGCGGGAAGGGTGAAAGCAGCATTCATGCTGATAACCGGTCTTACGGCGCCTTGACCCCAGAATGTGGTATTGGCAGGCAATGTAACGGCATCGCTCGGCAAACTGTAATGCGAATCCTTCAATAACACGATGATACTGCCTTCGGGACAATCTGCCAATACGGCTGCCAAGTCGTCGTCTTTATCGAGAATAATTACGTTATCGCCTTCCGGAAGAACCGCCAACGTGACTATTTCGCGTGATCCGCGGGGAACGTCACCGTTATAGATGGTGGCATTGTACACCGTTTCGGGAGTTAATCCCGTGAAGGTTTTTTCGCCCGCTTCTTTTTCTTCATCCGAAATATCGAATCGCAACGGATCGCCGCCGGTGAAGGTAAACATAAAGTGGGTAACCGCGTTGGGAACTTTCCAACTCAATACGGCCGTCGTGGCACGAACCAAGTCGAGATCCACCGGATTCAGAATTTGTTCGGTCGATGTTTTGAACGCAACGGTCGACCAATTCGATTCGGGCGTTTTTCCGTCTTTGGAAACGGCTTTAATGCGAGCGGAATATTGCGTGTTGGGTTTCAAATCGGCGCTCAAAGCATATCGAATCGAGCTTCCTCCATCGATTTTTTCGGTTTGGATGTCCACCAAATTCAAGATGATGTTTTTGAATTCCAAATTATCTTCACTGACGTCCAGATTGTACGAGACGTTTTCGTAGGTATTGTAAAACTTGAACGTTACGTCGAGACCGCTTACCGAAGCTTCCAACGAAATCGGTCGGAAGGCACGGTTGGCGCTTTCGTCGATAACCCAATCGTTGGTGTCTTTGCAGGCCGTCAACAAGCATCCGATGACGAATGCGGGGAGCAATATGCGGTGGATGAATTTTGTTTTCATTCGAATATATTTTTATATGTTAACTTAAAATGCGGGCGCATGTTCAACATACGCATTTCATGTTTTCGGTTTTATCGGTTAAAAGCCGTACGAATTCTTCAATGTTCCGTTGGCGTCGTTAACGGTATTAACGTTGAACGGATATAAATGGCGGTTGTCGCAGGTTCCGTTAACTTCTTTTTTCAATCCGGAACTGAACAGCTTAACTCTTTCGGTGTACGATACTTTATCTTCGTCCTTCATACCCCAAAGCCAATTGATTTGCTCGTAACCGCTTATTTTGTCGGTTCCGCGATCTTCATAGAAATTGTAAGACGATTTGTCGATGATTTCATTGTTGCTTTCATACTTATAATATACATACGAAGGAATAAAATCGTAGGTCTTATCGAAAATGGTCACCGGAAAATCTTTATTGAACATTTTATTGAAAGCGGTGCGTTGATCTTCAATTTTGCTCATCAGCAAATTCCAACGAATCAAGTCGTATTTGCGGAGACCTTCGCCGCCGAATTCCCAAGCGCGTTCGTTGACGATGGCGTTGAAGAATGCATCTTCGGTGCTCAAACCATCCACGTAAGCATCTACCTTTGCCGATCGGCTGATGTCGGAGAAAGCACGGTTGCGGACTTGTTTCAATGCTTTTTTCGCTTCGTCGGTCGGACCGCCGTTCAAGGCATTTTCCGTTTCGGCAAACATCAATAATACGTCTGAATAACGCATGATGGACCAATTGATACCGTAACCGAATTTGGCTTTCGCTTCTTTGTTCAAAGCGCTGAATTGGTTGCTCATCCAACGTTGATCCCATTTACCGATGTTGAAATCCAACGTATTCTTTTTGGCGATTTCTTTAATGGTACCCGAACCGTCGCCGTATTGATAATAAGCGACGGAAATGTCTTTCCGCAAGTCGGATTTATCGAACGAATAATAGTAATACAAACTTGTGTTGACCACGTTGGCATTGTTGCCGTAACCGTACTTGGTGTTGGAGTAAAAACGAACGCCGATCGAATAACCGACTTCTCCGCTGCGCGATAACCCGAGTGCGGCTTCGAACAGATTTTCACGATAAGTGTCGTCCAATTCGAGGTTGCACATTTTTTTCCAAATGTCGACATACGAATCATTCAGTTTATGAACGTCGGATACCATGATATCGTGGCATTCTTCGTTGGCAATTTTATAATATTTTTGCCAATCGGACCCTCTTTCGGTGGGAAAGCCGGATTTGTTGCGCAGGGAATAACCGCCTCTGGCCAAAGCAATACGGGCAGTCAATCCTTTAACGAACCCTTTGGTGATTCTTTCGACACTGTTGTAGCCGCCCGATCCGACCCAAGGAAGATAACCTTCGGCCGTTTTCAAATCCGTGATGAGTTGTTCCATGATATCGTCGCGATCCGTCGGAGCAATATATACGTTGGATAAATCCGCTTTCGTTGATTCGGTTTTGAACGGAATATCGCCCCAATTTCTGACCAATTCGAAATAGGCCAATGAACGCAACGCCAATGCTTCACCGCAAACAGCATACATTTTTTTGATGGCGTCGTTGTCTCCGCCTTGAAGAACGGGACTTCCCAACGTTCCTTCGATCACCAAATTACAGCGTTCGATCAATTTATACAACGTGGTCCATTCGCGCGCCAAAGTCGTGTTGCCCGAATTGCCCATGTAATTCGACAATCCGCGGTTACTTGAGTTATTATATGAACCGGCGTCGGCGCCGACGAATTCGATATCGGAATTAGTGACGTAATTCAGGTTCAATCGAGCCGAATAAATATAATCCTGCGTCAACAAAGCGTAGCATCCCATGACGGCAAAATCGGCATAAGAAGGTGTGGAATACACCACGTCCGAAGTATACTCCGACGGGGAGGAAGTATCCAGAAATTTGTCGCACGAAACGGCGAAGAAAGCCGATGCAAGGGCGAGCGAGTATATGATAATTTTTTTCATGTCCGTGATCGATTAAAAAGTTAAATTAATGCCTCCGATAAACGAACGGCTTTTGGGATAAGCGGAATAATCCACGTTCGGCGTTAAGGGCGTTGCCCGTCTCGTATCCACTTCGGGATCGAAACCGGAATAATTCGTCCAAGTTGCCAAATTATATCCCGTTGCATAAACACGTAAGGATTTGATACCGAATTTTCCCGTGAAATTCGAAGGAAGCGTGTATCCGATGGTGAGCGTGTTCAACCGCAAAAACGAAGCGTCTTCGATGGCCCACGAATGAAGCGGAGTGGTGGTCATGATCGGATGCCAAATCGATGCGTTTTGGTTGATTTGTTGCAAACGTTCGGGATTGGCATTTTTACCGTAAAAAACGTTCAATCCGGTTGCGGGATCAATGGTGGTGAATCGCCCGTTGGCCAAACTCATCACGTCGGAAAGGTTTTGGTATTTACGCGACAGCAGATACGTCGTGTAATCCAACTTATTGGCATTATATACTTTGTTGCCGTACGACCAGTTGAAAAAGGCCGAAAAATCGAAGTTTTTGTATCGTGCTGCCAACGAAAAACCTCCCGTATGCACCGGGTTGGCATTTCCGATAATGGTTTTATCGCTTTCGTCCACCACATTGTTTCCGTTATCGGCCGTTTTTTTGAATTTCAACGCTCCGGGACCGAAATAGTTATCGGCCGAAGTAATGGCGCTGTTATCCGCCACACCCGGTTTTAACGTCCATTTTTGAGCATCGGTGTCAAACGTGAAATCGTTAAAAGAATACATACCGTCGGTCACGTAACCATACATTTGCCCAACGGGTTTACCTTCCATGATGATATAATCCGCCGTCGGTTCCGCCGTTCCGTTCCATCCGGACGAATACGTTTTGAAATTTTTGTCACCGTTGCGGAATTTATCCACTTTGTTTTTGTTGAACCCGATATTGAAAGAAGCCGAAAGAGAAAAATCCTTTTTGTCGATGATGAATCCTTCCACTGTTACTTCGACACCCTTGTTGGATGTTTGGCCGATGTTTTGATATTGGTCCACGTAGCCCGAAGCGGTGGCCAACGGTGCGGCAACCAACAAATCTTTGGTGGTATTCCAATACAAATCGACGGTTCCCGTCAAGCGCGATTTGAAAAATCCAAAGTCGGCTCCGACATTGCGGGTGAGCGTTGTTTCCCATTTTAAGTCGGGATTATATAAGGTATTACTCGGAATCAGATTGCTCGATTCGTGTTCGTCAATGAAATACGGTTTGTTTTCATCGTCGGTGGTGTAGGTGAATCGCCATAATCCGTCGGTGATTCGATTATTGCCGGCAGTACCCAGGCTGGTGCGTACTTTCAACATCGACAACCAACTTTTGGTTGAAGACATAAAACCTTCTTCGGACATTCTCCATGCCAAAGCAACGGAAGGAAAGTAACCCCATTGGTTACCTTGGGCGAATTTGCTTGAACCGTCGGCACGGAACGTAACGGTGGCCAAATATTTATCCAAACCGGAGTAAGTAATACGTCCGAAGAAAGACGACAACCGATTATCGGCGGCAATTTTGGTAATGGTCGGAATCGGAGTTCCCAAGTTGAACATTGCCAAAACATCGTTTGCTTTCATGTCGGCCGGGAAAAAACGTGATTCGTTGGTGATGGTTTTACCGCCCATGGAAGAAATTTCTTCCCCCAATAAAACATTCAAGTCATGTCCCTTAATGAAATTTCGTTTGTCGTAGGTCAAGGTATTGGTAACCTGCCACGAATAAGCGCTTCCGGTTTGCAGACGTGCCAACGGTTGTCCCGCATAATTTTTGGCTTGCGAAGTGGCTGGACCCCAAACATCGTCCGTCCGATTTCTGTCGAAAGAATAACCGAATTCGGAACGGAATTTGAAATTGGAAAGAAATTTCCAATTAAATGCGGCGTTATACGTCGTCGATAACCGTTCCTGCCGTTTGTATTCGTCATTGATTACTTCCACGGGATTGAAAAGAAGCGAAGCCGATTCGGGACTGTTCAATTGTTCATCCTCGTTGGTCGAAGAGCTGAATCCCATGAGACTTTTCACCGGAGCGTATTTTACCGCGTTGCGCAAACGGGTGCTCGAACCCGAACCTTGGTTCATTTGCGGACCGTCGATGGTTGTGTACGCCATACGGGTGGTAAAGTCGATGCCGATATTTTCGGTGATGTCCGAATTTAATTTGAAGTTAATGTTATCCCGTTTGTATCCCGAATTGATCATAACGCTGGCTTCGTCGGTATGGGTCAACGAGAGACTATATCTCAGTTGTTTGTTTCCTCCGCTGATGCTTAAATTGTAGTTTTGTTGGAAAGCTGTTTTACCGAACACTTCATCTTGCCAGTTTGTTCCTTCTTTGGATTTATAAATGTCCAAATCGTTGTATGAGCCGTAATAGCGTTGAAAGGTATTACTTTGGTCCAATTCGTACTGATAAAGCACGTATTCGTACGGACTTAAAACGCCGAGCGTTTTCGTGGCCTTCCGTGCGCCCCAGTATGCATTGAACCCGACGTTTACGCGTCCTTCTTTACCGCTTTTCGTGGTAACGACAATAACGCCGTTGGCGCCGCGCGCACCGTAAATGGCTGTCGACGATGCATCTTTCAATACCGTGAGACTTTCGATATCGGTGGGAGGAATGTTATTGATACTGCTTACCGGAAAACCGTCCACTATATATAATGGTGAATTATCCTGAGTAATGGATCCTCCTCCGCGAACACGGATTTTTATGTCGGCGTCGGGCGAACCTTCGGTGGTGGTTACCTGTACCCCCGCCATTTTACCCGTTATGGCTTCAGCCGCCGAATTAACGGGAATACTTTTCAGTGTTTTCTCGCTGACGGATGAAACCGAGCCGGTAAGGTCGCTCTTTCTTGCGGTTCCGTAGCCGATAACGACAACTTCGTCAAATTCAGTCGATTCGTCTTCCATTACCACATCAATAACGCTTCCGGTAATGGGCACCTCTTGAGTTTTCATTCCGACAAACGATACGACTAATGTCTGCGCTCCGTCGGGGAGGTTTAGCGAATAGTTTCCGTCCGGATCGGTAGCGGTCCCGACGTATGTGCCTTTTACCGAAATGGAAGCGCCTATAACGGCTTCGCCATCGGTATCAGTAATCTTCCCTCGTACTGTCTTCGTTTGCGCAAGCAGCAGCGCGCAATTGAGGAGGGTCATAATCGTCAGAAGCAAAATTCGCTTTGAGATTACTTTCGTTTTCAATCGTGTTTTTTCCATCATGATTTTTTTGAAAATAAAGTTTTAATGACTCATGAAATTTTCGGTCGTCGACCCGTCTTCGGCCGGTACCGTGTGCAAATGTAGTATGACCGAGAACGAAACAAGGATGACGGAATTCCCATTTAAGGTGGGCATTCGTATCATCCTTGAACGACATTGTATTTTGGTACGTTTACAACGTCACGCCGCTCTTGAAAATGGCGATTTCTTTAAATCCGGTTATTTCATGTTTCAGTTTTTCGCCGTCGGCTGTCCGAATAACAAAATCGATGAATCGTTTCGTCAGATCGTCGGGATTTTCTTCTTCGAGTACGGTTCCGGCATTGAAATCGATCCAGTTTTTTTTGAACTCGTACAGTTTGGTATTGGTGGAAATCTTCATGGTAGGTACGAAACTTCCGAACGGTGTTCCGCGACCGGTGGTAAACAACACCATTTGACAACCCGAAAGCGCCAAAGAAGAGGCAGCCACGAGATCGTTCCCCGGGGCGTTCAGCAGGTTCAGCCCTTTGGTTTTTATCGGTTGCGTGTAATCCAACACATCAACAACTTCGGCCGATCCGCCTTTTTGCGTGCATCCCAGCGATTTATCTTCCAACGTGGTGATTCCTCCCGCTTTATTGCCGGGTGAGGGATTTTCGTAGATCGGTTGGTCGTATTTGCGAAAATAATGCTTGAAATTATTGATGAGCTCAACCGTATGTTCGAATACTTCTTCGTTTTTCGCCCGATCCATCAAGATTGTTTCGGCGCCGAACATTTCGGGAACTTCCGTCAAAACGGTGGTCCCGCCTTGTGCAATCAGCCAATCGGAAAAACGACCGACGAGCGGATTGGCCGTGATGCCCGAAAATCCGTCGCTTCCGCCGCATTTCAATCCGATTTTGAGCGACGAAAGCGGCATTTCTTCGCGACGATCGGTACGCATTCGTTCCGCCAATTCTTTCATCAGACGAAATCCGGTTTCGATTTCGTCTCCCACCTCTTGAGCAATCAGAAAACGAACGCGGGTTTCGTCCCAATCGCCCATGACTTTTTTGAGGTCGGCCATTTGATTATTTTCGCAACCCAACCCGAATACCAGCACGCCGCCCGCATTGGGATTTTTGGCTAAAGCGGCCAACGCTTTTTGCGTATTGGAGTGATCGTCGCCCAACTGCGAACATCCGTAGTTGTGCGTATACACGCGAATATCGTCAATGTGTCCGATGCCCGGTTCCTTTTTCATCCGATCGATCACGGCCTGCGCTTGCCCGTTGACGCAACCCACCGTGGGAACGATCCAAAGCTCGTTCCGAATTCCAGCTTCGCCGTTGTATCTCTTGTAAGCTTTTATGGTTAAATCGCTTTTCGGGATATTCAATTTCGGGTGCGTCGGTCGATATTCGTATTTCAAATCGTCGTGCAGATTGGTTTTGATGTTATGCACATGCACGTGTTCTCCGGTGCGAATGTCGCGGGTGGCGTGCCCGATGGGATAACCGTATTTGATGACGTTTTCGCCGTTGCGGATCTCTTTTACGGCAAATTTGTGCCCCACGGGTATCGCTTCCCGAATAACGACCGGCAAGCCGTCGATATCGAAACGTTGTCCTTCGGTCAACGCTTCCAACGCCACACAAACATTATCCGCCGGGTTAATTTTTAAATATTGGCTCATTTGTTTATTTTTATCTTACTCATATCGACCCTGTCAGGTTCTATGAACCCTGACAGGTCATTAGTACGGCGACCTGACAGGGTCGGTAGACCTGTTAGGGTCAAATGAGGATACTATTTCGTTATCTCTTTCAGTGCTTCTTTCATTCCCTTATCGAAAATGAGTTTTACATCTTTTGTCACGGCTTCGGCAAAACCGGAAACGGCCGGCAAGTTTTCTTTCCAGATTTTTTTGTTGTTCACGATTCCGTTTACCCATCCTTCGATGTTGTTCGAGTCAAATGTTTGTTGAATAAATTCAACAAACTCGGGCGTATCGGCGGGCGTAAACATTGTTTCCGATTTTCCGGAATACAGTACCAAAAGCGCGGCAAACGAAAACGTCGTGAGCGGAGCCGGTTGGTTGAGTTTCGTAAAATTGTCCGCAACGGTCGGAAAATCGCGTGTTTCCCATTTCGATAAAGAGTTCAATGCAATATCCTTTAAATAATGTTTGATGTACGGATTATAAAAACGTTCCAAAATTTTGGCGGCAAACTTTTTCAGTTCATTCAAGTTTTCGGGAATGACGGGTAACACTTCCTTGTCGATCATGGTATTGATGAACTTCTCGACTTCGGGTGTATTGAAAGCATCCATTACGGTTTCGCACCCCATTTGCAACGCCACGGGAACCATCGCGGTATGTGCTCCGTTCAATGTGCGTACTTTTTTGGCGCGGAACGGCTTGATATCTTCCATGAACAGAACGTTCAATCCCGCTTTGTCGAGCGGCAATTTGTCTTTGATGGCGGGAGCGCCGCCGATCGCCCATACGTGAAAATATTCGCCTTTAACAACCAAATTATCGTTGAACCCGATTTCTTCTTTGATCTCGTTAATGGTTTCTTTCGGAAACCCGGGGACAATTCGGTCGACCAACGTGTCGTAAAACCGACAGGATGTTTGTATCCAGTTGGTGAAATCGACGCCCAGTTGATTATATTCGGCATGTTTCAAGACATATTCGCGCAAAACGGAACCGTTGTTTTCGATCAATTCGCAGCAAATCACCGATAATCCTTTGTCGAGATCGCCGTTGAATTTTTGAAAACGTTGGAACAGCAGGGACGTCATTTTGGCCGGGTACGATTTTGGCGGACGAGCATTCAAGTCATCGCCTTCTTCGTAACGGATGCCCGCTTCGGTAGTATTGGAGATCACCATTTCCAACTCGGGGCTCAAGATTATTTTTTCGTAAGCATCGTATTCTTCGTAAGGATTCAACGCTTGCATAATGCTTTTTACCAACGTGATTTCTTTTACGGGTTGTTTGTCTTTGATCCCTTCGAGGTACACATGGTACATGCAGTCTTGTTTTTTCAGCATTTCGGCCAATCCTTGCGCAATCGGTTGAACGGCAGCAATACCGTGATTCATCACTCCGGCCTCGTTTGCCTTGTGTATCATCCAGTCGACGAATGCGCGGAGAAAATTACCTTCTCCGAATTGCAATATTTTTACCGGAAGTTCCGGTTTATTGACGGTTTGTTTATTTAACTCTTTCATTTTAAGTGTATTTTTAGAGTTTAATTTAATATGATTATTGGTTTTGATGTCTATAATAATTCTAGACTCGTCATTGCGAGCGATAGCGAAGCAATCTCCTAATAATTAAACAGATTGCTTCGCTGTCACTCGCAATGACGTTCATTTTTAATTTTTGGAGTCATTTGCCGCAACGACTTGCCGGGGTCGATAGACCCGGCAAGGTCGGAATTTCCATTTTTATCTCAAAACCCGTCCCGATCCGTCGCCTTTCATCAACGTTTCGACTTCGGCCGCCGATACCAGATTGAAATCTCCGTATATCGTATGTTTCAGACAGGACGCCGCCACGGCGAAATCCAATGCCTTTTGATCGTCGCCCGGATAAGAAATCAATCCGTATATCAATCCGCCCATAAACGAATCGCCGCCGCCCACGCGATCGACGATATGCGTAATATCGTAACGTTTAGATTGATACAACTTTCCGTCGGCATACAAACATCCGCCCCAAGTGTTGTGGTTGGCATTAATGGAACCGCGAAGCGTGATGATGACCTTTTTCGCGCGCGGGAATCGTTTCATCATTTGGCGACACACCGATTCGAATTCACCGGCATTTACTTCGCCGCCGGTATGCGCCGCGTTGAATCCTTCGGGCTTAATACCGAATACTTTTTCGGCATCCTCCTCGTTACCCAGAATGATATCGCAACCTTCCGTCAAAGCGGGCATGACTTTGTCGGCCGTTTTTCCGTATTTCCACAAATTTTTCCGGTAATTTAAATCGGTGGAAACAGTGATTCCCATTTCATTGGCGATTCGGATTGCTTCCAAACAAGCGTCGGCGGCGCCTTGCGATAGGGCGGGAGTGATGCCCGTCCAATGGAACCATTGCGCATCCTTAAAAACTTCGCGCCAATTGATCATCCCCGGTTTGATGTCCGCAACGGCGGAACCCGCACGGTCATACACCACTTTGGATGCGCGAGCCACGGCTCCCGTTTCCAAAAAGTAAATCCCCACGCGATCGCCTCCGCGGGCGATGTTGCCGGTGCCCACGTTGTATTTGCGCAATTCGGAAATGCACCATTCCGCGATGTCGTTTTTCGGCAAACGGGTAACAAAATCGGTCGGTATTCCGTAGTTGGACAAGGATACGGCCACATTGGCTTCTCCGCCGCCGAACGTGGCGTTCAAATTGGTCGATTGGATGAATCGTTGATAACCCGGAGTTGACAGGCGAAGCATGATCTCGCCGAAGGTTACTGTTTTTTTTGTTTGCATGTCGATTAAATTTTTTGTGATGAACAGTCTTTTATATATTTGTTTTACAGAAAACCTAACAGGTTTCAAAAACCTGTTAGGTTTTGCCGATTTTAATGTGATAGATCCTTAGAAATTAAAGCCCAAGAAACGATTGGCATTGTTGAAAGAAACATCTTCCGTTAATTTTCCCAGAAACGGCAATTCGGAAGCGGGTAACAAGCCTTGCTCCACGTCGTTGCCGATCAAATTACAAAGAATGCGTCGGAAATATTCGTGACGCGGATACGACAAGAAGCTGCGCGAGTCGGTCAGCATACCGACAAAGCGACTCAACAAACCGAGCGCCGAGAGCGAGTTCATTTGTGCTTCCATTCCCGCCTTTTGATCCAAAAACCACCAACCCGAGCCGAATTGAATTTTTCCCGCAACCGAGCCGTCTTGAAAATTGCCGATCATGGTGGCAATCATATCGTTGTCGCGTGGGTTGAGATTGTATAAAATGGTTTTCGCCAGCATGTTGTCGGTATCCAAACGGTTCAGAAATTTCGACATAGCTTTGGCCGTATTGAAATCTCCGATGGAATCGAAACCCGTGTCCGGTCCCAATTTTCGGAACAGACGGGTATTGTTGTTGCGGATAGCTCCGTAATGGAATTGTTGCGTCCATCCCTTTTCGCAATCCATTTTGGCGCCTTCGTACATCCCGGCCGATTTGAATTTTCGAATTTCTTCAAGCGTCAATTCTTTTCCTCCGTAAACCTTGTCGAATATACTTTCTATTTCCCGATCGGTGTAATCTTCCGCATAAAACTCCTCGATGCCGTGGTCGGAAAGTTTGCAGCCGACGGAAGCAAAGAAATCGTGACGTACGCGAAGCGCTTGCAACAAATCGGCAAACTTGACGACGGAGACTCCCGAAACAGCCGACAATTTTTCGACATAAGCGCGAAAATCGGCGGGAATTTCCACGGCCATCGCCTTATCGGGACGCCAAGTGGGGAGCACTTTTACGGCAAATCCTTCTTTTTTCAACGCAATGTGGTATTCCAACGAATCAACGGGATCATCGGTCGTGCAAACCGCTTTTACGTTGTACCGATTCATCAATCCGCGAGCCGAAAAATCGGGTGTGCGGAGCTTGGCCGTACATTCATCATAAATCTCTTTAGCCGTTTCGGGTTTCAACAGCTTGGTAACGCCGAAAGCCGTTTTCAGTTCCAAATGCGTCCAGTGATACAACGGATTGCGCATGGTGTACGGAACGGTTTCCGCCCATTTTTCGAATTTCTCCCAATCGGAAGTATCTTTTCCCGTGCAGAAACGCTCTTCCACTCCGTTGGTACGCATAGCCCGCCATTTATAATGATCGCCTTCGAGCCATATTTGCCCCAAATTGTCGAACCGACGATCTTCCGCAATTTGCTTCGGATCCAAATGACAATGGTAATCGATAATCGGTTGTTTTTTTGCATGCTCATGATAAAGCATTTGCGCCGTCTCCGTTTGCAAAACGAAGTTCTCGTCCATAAATGATTTCATATTATTGATATTTTACGGTTATTTATTTTTAATGATTGTCACGGGTTGATTCAAACGCGTCAGTACCTCATCGATGCATTTCATAAAATCGGCTTCGGTTGCCACGGGCTCCGTATCCGATTCCCAAGTTGGCATGAAATAATAATCGACATAACCGTCCGTCGGTTCCAAAACCGCGACATGATTCAATTCGTCTTCGGTTATTTCTTTCAGTTGCTTTCATATGAAGAAGACGGCAAGCCCCAAATAATCGCCGTTAAGACTTTGTTTTCCGAACGAAGCAATATACGACCATTCTTTGGATTTGTCGTTATCGACGATAAGCGCGGCATTTTTATCTTTAATGAAACCCGTCGCCAAATTCTTGATTTTTTTGTCGACCCGTAATTCCATATGCGAGGCCCTGCTGCCGGCATCAATGGAGACCAATGAGCGCAGATTGCATTTCGTCCCGTCGGCATCCCATCCGTAGTATTCGGTCATTACCTGCGAACGCACTTTTCCGTCGACGGGGATGCGGCAAATAACACTGTCGGTCTTTTCCACGCGAACGGCTTTCTCGCCGTTCCAAACAGCAATGCTTCCCAATCCCAATGCTTTCCCCACCCTCATGTTGTCCATACCCCATTCGGCAGGATGATGGTACGATTCGTATCCGTCCACGCCCACGAAAGGCAACACGATTCCGGAGGTTTTCTTTGCAAAAACATCAATAGCGTTGCGCGGGTCCAAATAAAAGCGAAAAGCAACCTTGTCGTTTTCCCATCCGGGGCCTTCGTACTTGATAAAATACGCGTGATCGCAAAAATTATCGGGAACCCTCAAGTAATTGGTTTTTATCCAAGCGTACTCGCCTTTGTATTCGCGTCCCTCAAATCGTCCGCCCGTTTTATGAACCAGTTCGGCATACGTCCGTTTCGGATATTGTGTTGCATTTCCCGCGGTAATGGTTATTTTTTTCGTTTCCCCGGCTTTAAACCCGGCGATCGGAAAAACGGCTTTGACTTCGCCGTTTAAATTTGCGGAAATTTCGACGGGAACAAATTGACGATCCGTTTCGGCAACGTAATTACCCAAAGGAAGATTTTGCAATAAAGAAAGGGGAATTTCAACAATGCAGTCCGTAATAATTTCTTTGTTCGTTTTGTTTTGCAACGTCAGCGAACAAGTTTGCCCCCGAACACACCATACACATACCGACAGCGCTAAAACAATCAAGACATTCTTCATGTTCTTTGACGGATTTATGCTTGGAATTGAAGAAAAAATGAGCCTGTTTTGGGGAAACAAGGAATGCAAATATAATGCATTTTTTATTCCGATCACACTAATGCAAAAATATCCGTTTTTATTTTGTCGGTAATGATTTGATGATTCGAATCCGCGGATCTTTGTATGAAACGACCCGACAGGGTCTGCAAGACCTGTCGGGGTCTTACAAACTCGAACAGAAGATCGCTTCCGAACGGTTGCGGATTTGACGCGCGGTTGTGTTTGTTTTTGGAAATAACCTTATATTTGCAACTTAACAATGAAAAAGTATCAACAAAACCTCATGTGATTTTACATTAATATAGTGTGTATGAAAAAATTATTGTCATTTTCGATTATCCTTTGTCTTTTCGTGTGTTATTCCTGTTCCGACGGAGGGTATAAAATAAAAACGTCGGGACTGACCGTTTCTCTTTCCGCGGACGGCGAAATTAAATCACTTACCGTCAACGGGAAAAAGTTCGAAAAACCCGTGTTTGCTTTTACGACCATCGACGGATGTCGGCAGGAAGGACCGACCGGCGTTAAGAAAACGGATGACGGAACGATTGTCTTTGAAAGAACCATAGTTCACGACTCGTTGCAAAAATCCTGCTTGCTGATCGATAAATTTATTCCCGTGCCAACCGGTGTTCGTTGGGAATTAATCGTGAAGGGGAACGACGAACCGTGGGGATCGATCATCCAAACGCGAATTCAATATCCCGCCGGTAAAAGTACCTTGTTTTGGACAGCTTGGGGAGCGCCGCAATATAATCCCGCGACGATCGATCCGACATTGTCGAAAACGTTAAAAGCATACCCCGGAGGTGCACGGCAAACTTTTTATAACGAAAAAACCAATAACTGGGTCGACCCGCTGGTTTCCGTTCCGTTCTCGGATGTCGATTACGATTACGGCGCGCCGCATTTTACGTATAAAAGAAACAGACTCAGTTTCGTTCCCGCCGACGGAAATACGTTTTGTATTCCCATAGCGACGATTATCGAGCCGGAAAACGGCGTCGGATTAACGTTTGCGTTATCGCCCGAAGATGAAATCATCGATATGGTGATGAAAACTACCTCAAACGGCGAAATCGTTTTCAACCGACTGTTTAATCGGATTTCGCCCGATCATGATTGTCTGTTTTCCATGGATATTACGGCACATGCCGACGATTGGCGTCCCGCGCTCGCGTGGATGAGCGATCGTTATCCCGGATATTTCAATCCCGTAAATCCGCAATCCCGGATTTTGGGCGGAACCGGAGCCTATTCCAATCACTTTGCCGAATTCGACGCGGACAAAATGAAGAAAATGAGTTTTACGGTCAATTGGCAAGCCAGTTTCGACTTTCCGTACATGGGCATGTTTTTGCCGCCCGTAGGCTTGAACGAACAATGGGTCCGTTTCAACGGCGACAAAATCACGATAAAAGCGATGAACGAATACGCCGCCGACATGAAGAAACAAGGTTTTTACGTATTCAATTATTTTAATGTCACCGAATTCGGTACCAAAGTAAAATATCCCGCACCGCCGCGCACGATAAAAGACGACAAAGATCTTTGGAAAAACTGTAACGATTATCTTTACGTTAAGTTGCCCGACGCCATTTTGCCCCGTCCCGACGCTTGCGTTACCAAACCCGAATATAAAGGAGCGTTTCCCGCCGAACCTTGGTTCAGTTGGGAAGGCGCCATCGCCATGGATTGCGGCGATCCCGCATATCGCGATTTCTTGCTCGATCAAGCGCAAAGACATATCAACGAGATTCCCGATGCTTACGGAATCTGCATCGACCGTTTGGATTGGCTGCGCATGTTCAACGAACGTGCGGACGACGGTATTACTTGGTTTGAAGGAAAACCCGTACGTTCGGTAATCACTTCATGGAAACGACTGATGGAAGATTTGGGACCGATATTCCATAAACCCGGAAAGTATATTTTGGTGAACAATCACGTAAAACGAATTGATTTTCTCAAACATGTCGACGGTATTTTCGACGAATTCACCTATGCGGGCGTTCCTTTGAACACCACTGCTTTTCTTTGCGTCAATAAACCCGCTTTGGGCTGGACCGATTTGGCCGTTACCGTAAAAAACGAAGGCGGTGATGCGTTCTTCCAAAAGTATTTATACATGGGCGTATTCCCGATGTGTCCGTTTCCCGGGAACGACCATTCCATACAACCCGATCCCGAAGTCGATCAAATCTATTTGGAGTACGGTCCGTTGATGCATTTGATGCAAAATCGGACATGGGTGTTGGAGTCGCATGCGGTATCCGTGGAAAACAATCTTGCCAAAGCCAATATCTTTAAAATTCCCGAAGGATATTCCGTTCCCGTGGTATACGGAGAAGGAGCCCAAGTGCGAGTGAAAGTCGGAAACCTTAACGGATTAAACGACAAAACGACATGTTCGGCATATTATCCCGGAAAAGAAACACCCTCGGAATTGAAGCTCGTTAAAGACGGAAATGCTTGGTACGCGGACGTTCCTTTGGAAAGAGGATGTGCAATGATAAAATTGACAGTTGACAATTGATAATGGACAATTCGGTGATGAGAATGGTAAGATTATTATCAAGTGCAGCGATTTTCGGTGTTTTGATGTTCTGCTCTTGTTCGAACGGATACAAAATCAAAACTTCGGAATTGACCGTTTCTTTGTCCGACGACGGGCAAATCACGGCGATTACCGCGGGCCCGGACAAAATCGAAAAGCCCGTGAATGCTTTTACCGCCATTGCGGGATGTCGCCAAGAAGGAAAAACGGTCGTGCAAAAAACGGATGACGGAGGCGTTTGGTTCGAAAGAACATTGGTATGCGATTCTTCGAAAAAATCCTGCGTATTGATCGAAAAATTCATTCCGACGGAAAATAGTGTTCGTTGGGAAACGGAAATCGTCGGAAAGGACGGAGGGCCGTGGGCGTCGGTTATTCAAACGAAAGTTCGGTATCCCGCTCAAAAGAACGGTACGTTGTTTTGGACGGCATGGGGTACCCCGCAATACGATACTTTGTCCGTAGGCTCGACTTTATCGAAAAAACTGAAAGTCCTTTCGACCGGAAAACCGGGACCATTTTTTCACAAAAAAGTCAACAGTTGGGTCGATCCCTTGGTTCCCGTTCCGTTTTCGAATGCGACATACGATTACGGAGCGCCGCGGTTTCAATATTCCAAACCGACGTTCCGATTCGTTCCGTACATTTTTTGCATCCCCATGGTAACCGTCATCGAACCATCCGCAAAGTTCGGGTTAACCTTCGGATTATCGCCCGAGGACGAGATTATCGATCTCACGATGACCACTTCCGCAAGCGGTGATATTGCTTTCGATCGTTACTTCAATCGTATTTCGGCGGAACATCCGTGCAAGTTTTCGTTGGATATCACCGCACATGCCGACGATTGGCGTCCGGCGCTTGCTTGGATGACCAAACGTTATCCCGCATACTTCAATCCCGTCAATCCCGAAGCCCATCTATTGGGCGGAACAGGCGCATATTCCAATCATTTTGCCGATTTCGATGCGGAAAAGATGGAAAAAATGTGCTTCACCGTCAATTGGCAGGCAAGTTTCGATTTCCCGTACATGGGCATGTTTTTGTCGCCGGTCGGGCCGAACGAACAATGGACGCGTTTCAGCGGCGGAAAAATCACGGTAAAAGCCATGAACGATTACGCCGCCGAGATGAAACGGCAAGGGTTTTACGTGTTCAATTATTTTAACGTGACGGAGTTCGGCACCAAAATAAAATATCCCGCACCGCCGCGCTCGACCAAGGATGACAAAGATCTTTGGAAGGATAGCAACGATTACCTTTATGTCAAGCTGCCCGGTGGGATATTGCCTCGCCCGGATAGTTGCGTCACCAAACCCGAATACATGAGAGCAACGCCTCCCGAACCTTGGTATACTTGGGAAGGAGCGATCGCCATGGATTGCGGCGACCCTGCATATCGCGATTTCCTGTTGAATCAGGCTCGAAGACACGTAACGGAATTGCCCGATGCTTTCGGGATCTGCATCGACCGTATGGACTGGTTACGCTATTTCAACGAACGTGCGGACGACGGTATTGCTTGGTTCGGAGGAAAGCCCGTTCGGTCGGTGGTTACCTCGTGGAAACAACTGATGGACGGCATGGGCCCGATATTTCATGATGCGGGAAAGTTTATTCTGGTAAACAACCATGTCAAACGAATCGACGTCTTGAACCATGTCGACGGCATTTTCGACGAATTCACGTACGCGGGTGTTCCGTTGAATACGACGGCTTTGCTTTGCGTCAATAAGCCCGCCTTGGGATGGACGGACACCGATGCCACCGTGAAAAAGGAGGGAGGTGATACGTTTTTTCAGAAGTATTTGTACATGGGCATATTCCCGATGTGTCCCTTCCCCGGTAACGACCATTCCATTCATCCCGATCCCGAAGTCGATCAAATCTATTTGGACTACGGCCCGCTGATGCAATTGATGAAAAGCAGGGTATGGGTGCTGGAGCCGCACGCGATTTCCGTGGAAAACGACCTTGCCAAAGCCAACATCTTTAAGATACCCGAAGGCTACTCCGTTCCCGTGGTTTACGGAGAAGAAAGCCAAGTGCGGGTAAAAATCGCGAATGTTGACGAAATAAACAACAAAACGACTTGTTCGGCATATTACCCCGGAAAAGAAACGCCCGCGGAATTGAAACTCGTTAAAGACGGAAGTTCTTGGTATATGGACGTTCCTTTGGAAAGAGGATGCGCGATGATAAAATTGTCAATTGACAACTAAGCACAGCGTTCTCATGAGCGTAGCGAATCGAGCTTGCGAGCTCACCGAAAGCAATACACCTTTCACCCCAAAAGGACAAACGAGCGTAACTTTCAGACTGACTTCACTTTAATGCATTGCTTTACTTAATATAAAACAGTCAAAAGTAAGGAAAAAAGCATTCTGAAGCAAGAGTTCCGTTACCAAATCATTACCCATTTTTGGGTGGTTCTTTTGCACCCTTTTACACTGTTTTTCACACACTTAAATAACTCTGTTTGAATTAATTTTACATCATTTTTAAAACAGAGTTTTCATGAAAACATCGTAAGAAAATTTGAGGGTGACGTTCTATTTGAAACGGAACGTTACCCATAACGGTTTGTGTCCCGTGATGGGGCGGATTACCATTGGTAAAGACATGGTGCAGTTCTCCTGCAAACTGGATGCCGACCCCAAGCTTTGGGATACCCGTGCAGGACGAGTTAACGGCAAGAGCGACCATGCACGCTCGGTCAACAGGAAAATCGATAAGGTGAACGTGACCATTCATGCCAGGTACAAGGAGATTGTTTCTTTGAAAGGAACGACTACATCCCTTGAAGTAAAGGAAGCCTTTCAGGGTATTGCCTCCTCACAAGTTGGACTATTGGAACTGTTTCGGGAGCATAACGAGGAATACAAAAAGCGGGTCGGGGTGAACAGGGCAATCAGTACATGGTGGAATTACCGTAATTCGTACAATCACTTGGAACGGTTTATCATTCAAAAGTATCATGTTCTGGATATTCCCGTTAGGCAGCTTGACTATGACTTTATTGAAAACTATGACTTTTACCTGCGAATAGATTGTCGGCAGATACCCGGAACGATCATATCCCGAATGACACATTTACGTAAGATAACCCAAATAGCTGTCAAAAGAGCTGTGATTAACCGCGACCCGTTTGCAGGTTATGTATCCGAACGACCCAAAACCCAACAGAGATACCTGCCGCGGGAAGAATTAAAAAGAATGATGGCAGCCACGTTTGACCGTCCGCAACTCGATTTCGTACGGGACATGTTTGTTTTTGCCAGCTACACAGGCTTGTCATTTTCAGATATGCGTAACCTCACGAATGATCAAGTAGTAAAGGACGACGACGGTTCATTATGGCTGATGGTCAACAGGCAGAAAACAAACACACCGTCCAATGTACCCTTACTGGATGTACCCAAAGATATTATTGAAAGGTACAGGGGAATAGCCAAAGGCAATAAAGTATTTCCGATGATTGCCTGCGGTGTCACCAACAAACACCTGAAAGAGATAGCCCGACAATGCGGCATTGAACGGAGGCTGACCTTCCACATGTCAAGACATGGTATTTATCCTTTCCAATTGAAAGCAAGAGAGTTACAAGCGCAGTTTTTGCAATGGGTAACGATATAGAAACGAGCGAATTACTTTCGCTTGCTTTGGTTTACATCGTTTCAAATAACTCTACCACAAAAATAACACTTTATTTTCTATTCAAAAAATATTTCCACAAAAATATACTTACTACTAAGTAAATTTATTATATTTGCAGCATGAACGATACCCGAAGTGAAATAGTACGATTGGCAGGCGAGTTGATTCGCTCTATTGGCTACAATGCCTTTAGTTATGCCGACATATCGCGGAAGCTCAATATTAAAAACGCTGCGATACACTACTATTTCCCTGCTAAATCTGATTTAGGAGTAGAAGTTATTCGTCAGAATTTGGAAGCGTTTAACGAAAGGACAGAGGCATGGAAAAACCTTGATTACAGGCAGCAGTTAGTCAAATACATTACCATGCACGACAGTTTCATAAAGAAACATTGGGTATGCGTGGTCGGTTCTCTTTCCCCGTCTTTTGACACCTTGCCCGAAAACATGCAAAAAGAATTGCAACATTTGGTAAACACCATTTTGGCATGGCTTACCGATTTGCTGACAAAAGGGAAAGATAACAAAGTGTTTTCATTCAGCGAAACTCCGAGAACAAAAGCGTTTATCATTCATTCTGCCCTACTTTCGTCATTGCAGATGAATAAAGTACTAAGGAATGATGTCTATAAATCCATTCAGGAAGGATTGTTGAATATCTAAAATTTTTTATCCATAATACTTACTTATTAGTAAGTATATAAAACGTAAAATATGAATAAGATTGAGTTTTTGAAAGAACAAATCATCGAATCACGGGAGTTTGTGAACCGATTAGTGTCCGAGATTCCTGAAGAATTGTGGTATATGATTCCTGAAAACACCGATTCCAATTTTGCTTGGCAAATCGGACACTTGTTAATCAGTCAGAATTTTCATGCTATTACCTGTATCACAGGACGGAATGAAAAAGTCTTCAACTTGATTCCTTTTGTTGAGTATGTGAAAATATTTAACGGCATGGGAGCCTTGCATCGGTCTGTAGAAAAAGACTTGATACCAACAGCCAAGTTAAAAGAACAGTTCGATTCCGTTCATGAAATCTGTATTGAAAATCTCTCTCGTTTAAATGATGATATTCTATTTGAGTCATTGGAACCGATTCCATTTAAACATCCTGTTGCCAACAATAAACATGAAGCATTATCTTGGTGTTTTAAGCATGAAATGTGGCACAGTGC